>JAZRGD010000021.1:0-21191 GCA_045644045.1 Eubacteriales bacterium | reverse complement strand
GCAGTACCGAGCTCATTCGCAAACAACTTAATATTTAATTTTTGTCTAAACTTTTGGGTTCACTTCATATGCGGGGGGATATTTATTTCATACAATATCAAATCCCCCTCCGCCACGGCCGTGGCGGGGGGGGATGATTTTTAACGCTTGAAGCAGAGCATCTTGGCGGTGTATTTCTTGTTGAACTTCACCTTCAAAACGCCGTTTTGCAAATTATAGTTTACATTTTCCTCGGCAGGATACTGACTGATTACAGCAGCATTCTTGCCGAGATACTTGGTCAGGTCTACGGTAAAGTCCATCTCCTCTGCCCCAATGTTCCAAAGAGCAAGATAAAGCTTGTCCTCGGTCAAAAGACCCATAGAGGCGTTTACCTTCTTGCCCACGCGGAAGGTGCCTGTGGGATATACAGGGTTTGCCTTGATAATATCGCCGCGCATCGCCTTGTAATACGCCGTGCCCTCCTTGATCAGATCCATATTTTTCTTGTCACAGGCGTCGATACGGCCCGACATATACATCACGCCCAGCATACCCGTAACCATGTTGAACACCGTCTCCGCACCGTCGGCGCGAGCCGCCACGTAAGCCTCGTCAGCCACGAAATCCATGGCGTGATCGTATTCGCAGGGATAGGGGTACGCCCAAAGTCCCGCCTTTTCGGGAGGCATAATGGCAAGAGAGCCGCAAGCAACGGCAGGGTTTCTCACATAGGATTCCTGGTCGCTGGTGCTTTGCAGCCAGGTACGGCGCAGGATCTTATTGTCTGCACGGAGACCGCCGCAGGAGCAATTTTCGATTACCAGATCGGGCATATCCTCGCACAGCTCGCGCAAAAATTCGTAGAAGGCATCCGCGTTGCGGCGCAAGCCCTCGGCGGCACACTCCGCACCCGTATTTTCGCAGCCGAGACCCGTAGTCTGGTTGTAATCGTTCTTGATGTAGCGGAAGCCCATATCATACATACGGCGCACGCAAGCGTGGAGATACTCCCGCACCTTGGAATTTGTGAAATTGTAGAAGGCGCGGTGACCGCGTACCGTCTCTCCGTGCAAGCGAAGCAAGCAGTCCTCATCCAGCGTATAGCCTCGCGCGCCCGCGTTGCAGGCATCCAGCTCAAACCAAAGACCGGGCACCATGCCGGCATCCTTTATCATTTGCACCAGCTCGGGCATGGTAACGTCGCCGTAATGCTTGGGATTCTCACGCCAGTCTCCGAGAAGCTCCGCGCCGTTCTCCGCCACGTTCCAGCCGCCGTCGATGACGAAAACCTCAGCCCCCGCCTCCTTGGCGGCGGCAATCAAGGGAATGGTGCGCTCGGCGTTCGGCAACCACCAAAGAGAATTCATATATCCGTTATAGCAAAGAGGAATGATACCGTCCTTGTGATGCACCAAGTAATCCTCGCGCTTGAAGGCGGTAAGAGAGGCTACCGCCTCCTCAAAGCCGCCCTTGACCGCACCACGGAAGACGCGCTCGGTCTCGTAGCTCTCGCCCGCGCCCAAGGTCACGTACCAACCGAAAGCATCGTCGGCGTGGGTCGCCTCAAGAGAAATGCCCGTATTGGCTTTCAAGCCGCCGTAGGTACCCACCTTGATACACCAGTTATGAGAGCCTTCGATCTCGATAAACTGGGTGTCTCCCGTGGTCTTGTCCTCTACCATAACAAGAGGATAATAGTTCATGGTGCTCCAGCTTCCGATGCTCTGAATGCGATAGGTGGCTCTCTCCCAAGGATGGCAAGAGCCGGGATAAATGCCGATCTCATCGGGCTTGTATCCTACCCATTGCCCCTCGCCCAGCCACTTGCTGTGGCAGACGTGCACCGTTACGTCCTCTCGCTCAAAGAAGGGGTTTTCCTTGTCGTAAGCAACGTACTCGGTGAAGGAGGCGGAGAAGGAGGTAACGCGCACGTTCCCCTCGCCCTCGTTGGTCAGCTTGTTTTGCTGTACCACCACACCGCTCTTATAGCAGAAGGTCAGCGCGATGTCCAGTCTCAGCTTTTTCGCTTCATAAAAATAAGTCAGCAAAATGCCGTTTTCGGTCTCGGTGAGACCTTGATAGGCAAAGCCCGTAGGCCCAAGCGGCACCACTGTGTTGGCGGCGAGCTTGATATCGCAGTTGAGGCGACCCGAGCTTTTGCCCGTTTTCCCTTCCGTGCCAATAACGAATTGGCCGTTGTCGTGGACCGTAAGCTCGGTCTCACCGATATGATATATCTTCATTATTTATCTCCTTTCGGATCTGGTACTGCCCTTATCATACCATAGACATAAAAAAAAGTCAATCCGACAAGCAAAAAAATGCGCAAAAAACAAAACATTCCGCTCGTTTTTTCAACATTTTGGGAAAATAAGGAAGAACGGGAACCGCAGCTGTATTTTATACCGCAAGGTTCCCGTTCTGAACTTAACGCACAAAAGCGCCCATCAAAGAGTTAAAGACATGACGGATTTTATAGTATGCATCCTATTCTCCGCCTCATCAAACACGATAGACTGCTCACTCTCAAAGACCTCGTTCGTGACCTCCATGGAATCACGGCCAAAGCGTTCTCCCATTTCCTTACCAACGACGGTATTTAAGTCGTGATAAGCAGGCAAGCAGTGCATAAATACCGTTTCCTTCTTGGCGGCGGCCATCAGCTCACGGTTGACCTGATAGGGAGACAGCTCGCGCACTCTTTCCTCCCATACCTCTACGGGCTCACCCATAGACACCCACACGTCGGTATAGATCACGTCGGCGTTCTTGACGGCGGCCTTGGGATCGGTCTCCAAGGTGACGGTGGCACCCGTCTCTGCGCAAATCTCCAAGCAGGTGTCTACCAATGCCTTTTCGGGCTGGTATTTCACAGGGGCGCAGGCAATGAAGTTCATGCCCATTTTGGCACAGCCCACCATCAAGGAGTTGCCCATATTGTAACGGGCATCGCCCATATATACGAGAGTCTTTCCCTTCAAGCTACCGAAATGCTCACGGATGGTGAGGAAGTCGGCCAAGATCTGCGTGGGGTGGAACTCGTTGGTCAGGCCGTTCCAAACGGGAACGCCCGCATAACGCGCCAGCTCCTCCACGATCTCCTGACCGTAGCCGCGATACTCGATGCCGTCGTACATTCTGCCAAGCACGCGAGCGGTGTCGGCAATGCTCTCCTTTTTTCCGATCTGAGAGGCCGAGGGATCCAAATAGGTCACACCCATACCAAGGTCACGGGCGGCCACCTCAAAGGCGCAGCGCGTTCTGGTGGAGGTCTTTTCGAAAACGAGCGCGATATTCTTCCCCTCGTGAATACGGTGGGGGATGCCCGCCTTCTTTTCCGCCTTCAGGCGGGCGGCAGTATCAATAAAGCAGGAAATTTCCTCGGGGGTAAAATCCAAAAGCTTTAAAAAGCTTTTTCCTTTCAAGTTCATTTCTCTTTCTCCTTTTATTTCGCTATCACGTCAAGAATGATCTCGGCCGCCTCGTGCAAAAGCTCCACGGGAATGTTGAGAGCCGGCAAGAGCCTGACCTTGTTTTTGGCGGTGAGGCAAAGCACGCCTCTCGCCATACACTCCTTTACCACCTCAGCGGCAGGGCGCACCGTTTCGATACCCACCATCAAGCCGAGGCCCGACACGGAAACGACACCCTTTGCTCCCTCAAAGGCGTGGCGCAGGTAAGCGCCCTTGGCCTCTACCTCGGCCAACAGCGCATCGTCAATACGCGAGAGGATGCTGACCGCGCCTGCGGCGCAGACGGGGTTTCCGCCGAAGGTGGAGCCGTGATCGCCATAGGAAAAGACGTTTTGCGCCTTCTCACCCAACAGAGTAGCACCGATGGGCAGACCGCCGCCAAGTCCCTTGGCGGTGGTGACCACGTCGGGAGTCACACCGTATTGCATATAGGCATAAAGGGTGCCCGTGCGGCCGTTGCCCGTCTGTACCTCGTCAAACATCAGAAGAAAATCCTCGCGGGCGGCGATCTCCGCCACGCCCTTCACGAAGGCCTCGTCCATCACGTTTACACCGCCCTCGCCCTGTACACACTCCATCAGGACACCCGCCACCTTATGCACGCGCACGATGGCCTCAAGCTCGGAGAGATCTCCGGGCGTCACGTGAACGAAGCCGGGGGTGAGAGGCTGATACAGCTCGTGGTAATGCTCCTGTCCCGTGGCGGAAAGGGTGGTCAGCGTTCTGCCGTGGAAGCTGTTGCGAAGGGTGACGATGGTATAGTAGTCCTTCCCTTTTTTCATTTCGGCGTACTTTCTCGCCGCCTTGATGGCGCACTCGTTTGCCTCGGCACCCGAATTGGAGAAAAAGACCTTCCTCATTCCCGTCTTTTCGCAAAGAAGCTCGGCCAAGGCCACGCAGGGCTCGGTATAGTAGAGGTTGGAGGTATGCTGAAGCTTAGAGAGCTGTGCCGTAACGGCAGACTGCCAAGCCTGATCGGCAATACCGAAGGAGGTCACGGCAATGCCGGAGCCCATGTCGATATATTTTTTGCCATCGGTATCCCAAAGAACAGAGCCCTCGCCTCTCTCCAGATCCACGGGAAAGCGGGCATAGGTAGAGGCAATATACTCGCTGTCTCTGTGTTGTAATTCGCTCATAGTATATCCTTTCTACGCAAAAGAGGCCGTCCCAAGACAGCCCCTTTCAAGAGAAGTCTCGCGACCTCGTTTTGTAAAGTTTTCTTTACTTTTCGGAAACCATTGTACCCGCGCCCTCATCGGTGAGGATCTCCATCAGGATGGAGTGGGGCACACGGCCGTCCATGATGACCACGTTTTTCACGCCCTCGCGGATGGCCTCGATACAGCAATCCACCTTGGGGATCATGCCGCCCGAGATGACGCCGCTCTTAAAGAGCCCCTCCGCCTCCTTGATGGTGATATGGGGGATCAGGCTGGAAGGATCATTCTTATCCTTCAGGATGCCCGCGATGTCGGTCATCATGATCAGACGCTCCGCGCCCAGCGCACCCGCAATATAAGCGGCGGCGGTATCGCCGTTGATGTTGTAGGCGTTGCCGTCGGCATCGCATCCGATGGTGGAGACTACGGGAATATAGCCCTTCTCCAGCAGGTCGTTGACAGGCTCGATATTGATGCCGGTGATGGCACCCACGTAGCCAAGTCGCTCGTCCTTCATCTTGCACTCAATGAGCTTGCCGTCCATGCCGGAAATGCCCATGGCCTTGCCGCCCTTGGTCTCAAGAAGGTTGACCAAGGTCTTGTTGACCTTGCCCGCCAAGACCATCTGCACGATGTCCACCGTTTCCTTGTCGGTGACACGCAAGCCGTCCACGAACTGCGCCTTTTTGCCGAGACGCTCCATCAGATCGTTGATCTCGGGGCCGCCGCCGTGTACCAAAACGACCTTCACACCGACAAGCCACAGAAGAACGATGTCCTCCATGACCTGCTCCTTCAGGTGCTCGTTGATCATGGCGTTACCGCCGTACTTGACCACGACGATCTTTCCGTTGTAGCGTCTGATATAGGGGAGGGCTTGGGTCAAGACCTCCGCTCTTTCCGCGTTTGTAATTCCGTAATCCGTCTTTTTCATAATATGTAAACCTCTGTTTACTTTAAGTGCGATAATCGCCGTTGATCTTCACGTAATCGTAGGTCAGGTCACAGCCGAAGGCGGTGGCCTCACCCTTACCCTTGCCGAGAGAAACGAGGACCTCGATCTCCTTTTCCAGCAGGATCTCCTTGGCCTTTTCCTCGGAGAAGGGAATGCCCGCGCCGTTCTTGCAAACGGGGATAGTGCCCTTCGGAGAGCGGAAGGCCACGTCCACGGCGTTCACGTCTACGTCGGCACCGCTGTATCCGATGGCGCACAGCACGCGCCCCCAGTTGGCGTCCGCGCCGAACATGGCGGCCTTAAAGAGGCTGGAGCAGATCACGCTCTTGGCAACCGTCTTGGCGGTGGCCTCGTCCTTGGCCCCCGTTACCTTACATTCGAGAAGCTTGGTTGCGCCCTCGCCGTCGCCCGCAATGGAGCGGCAGAGGTACACGGTAACGGTATTAAGTGCCTGCATAAAGGCGGCGAAGTCCTCACCCTCGGCGGTAACGGTGTCGTTGCCCGCCATGCCGTTTGCCAGAACGCAAACCATGTCGTTGGTGGAGGTGTCTCCGTCAATGCTGACCATGTTAAAGGTGTTCTTGATGTCGGTGGAGAGTGCCTTCCTCAGCATTTCCGAGGAAATGGCGGCGTCGGGGGTGATAAACACCAGCATGGTGGCCATATTGGGATGGATCATGCCACTGCCCTTGGCGATACCGCCCATGCGGCAGGTCTTGCCGCCCACGGTAAACTCCACGGCGATCTCCTTTTTCACGGTGTCGGTGGTCATAATGCCCTCGGCGGCGGCGGCACTGCCATCCTTCGACAGAGAAGCCGCCAGCGCGCTCATACCGTTTGCGATGGGCGTGATGTCAAGAGGCTGACCGATGACACCGGTAGAGGCCACCACCACATCCTTGGGGGAGATCCCCACGGCATTTCCGCAAAGCTCGCACATCTTCTCCGCCACCCAGATGCCGTTGGCGTTGCAGGTGTTGGCGTTGCCACTGTTGCAGATGATCGCCTGGGCGTAGCCGTCAGCGATATGGGCCTTGGTGACAGTAAGGGGCGCGCCCTTCACAAGATTGGTGGTGTACACCGCCGCGGCGGTGGCGCGGGTCTCGCTGAGGATCAGCGCAACGTCCTTTTTGGTGCGATTCTTGCGAACGCCGCAATGGACGCCGCCCGCCGTAAAGCCCTTTGCGGCGCAAACGCCGCCTTCGATCGTTTTTATCATAATTGGTCCTTTCATCAGGCAAGCACGAGACCCATCGCCTCGTCTGTGCCCAAAAGAATATTCATGTTTTGAATGGCGGCGCCGGACGCGCCCTTGCCGAGATTATCAAAGCGAGCGGTGAGGAGAAGTCTCTCGCCGTTGCCGTACACGCTGACCTCCATATCGTCTCTGCCCTCGTAAGCGGCGGCAGAGAGGAAGCCACCCTCGTCACCCTTTTCCACGTAGCGGACGAGACCCGTCTTATACCATTTGGCATAGACCGCCCTCACGTCCTCCACACTTCCCTTTAAGTCCTTGGCGAACAGAGGCACCGTGACCTCCATGCCACTGTAAAACGCGCCCACGATGGGGCAAAATACAGGGTCTACGGTAAGACCTGCCACCTTACCCATTTCGGGAAGATGCTTGTGAGACTGACCGAGGGCGTACTGTCTGGGCGCGTCAAAGAGGGGGTCGCGCTCCTCACTCTCGTACTCCGCGATCATCTTTTTACCGCCGCCCGAATAGCCCGTCAGGGAAAAGGCGGTGAGAGCGGTGTCGGGAGCGATCAAGCCCTCCTTTACCAGAGGGGTGACCAAGGCGAGGAAGCCACTGGCATGGCAACCGGGATTGGCGACTCGCCGCGAGGAGGCGATGGCCTCCCTGTATCCCAGCTCCGCAAAGCCATAGGTCCAGCCCTCCGCCGTGCGGTGGGCGGTGGAGGTGTCGATCACCGCGGTGGTGTCGTTTTCTATCATAGCCACCGCCTCGCGGGCGGCGTCATCGGGCAGACAAAGGAATACCACGTCCGCCTCGTTGAGCTTTTCCCGTCTTGCCGCCGCGTCCTTGCGCAGCTCCTCGGGCAAGGTCAAGAGGGTGATGTCCTCTCTGCCTGCCAGTCTCTCACGGATACGCAAGCCGGTCGTGCCCGCGCTACCGTCAATAAATACTTTTTTCATATCCTATGCCTTCACTTAATTAGAGAGAATATTTTTCTTTGATATACGCTACCTGCGCTCTGACAGAGGCAGGGGACGTGCCGCCCTCGGAGATACGTCGCGCCACGCAGGCATCCAGATCAATGACGGGATATACATCCTCGTCAATAAGCTCGGAGTAGCTCTTATAGGTGGCGAGAGGAAGCTCCTCAAGGGTGGTCTTTTCCTTGATGCAAAGGGCCACCAGCTCACCCGAGATCTTGTAGGCGGAGCGGAAGGGGAGCCCCTTGGTGACAAGATAGTCCGCCAGGTCGGTGGCATTGATAAAGCCCTCACAAGCGGCGCGACGCATATTGTCCTTCTTCACCGTCATGGTGGCAAGCATGGGAGTCAGCACGTCGAGGCAAGCCTTTACGGTGTCCACGCCGTCAAACACGCCCTCTTTATCCTCCTGCATATGCTTGTTGTAAGCAAGGGGCAAGCCCTTGAGGACGGTGAGGATCGCCATCAGGTCGCCGTACACACGTCCCGTCTTACCGCGGATCAGCTCTGCCATATCCGAGTTTTTCTTCTGGGGCATGATGGAAGAGCCTGTGGTATAGGCGTCGGACAGCTCGATAAAGGCAAACTCCCAGCTGGAGTAGAGGATCAGCTCCTCCGCCATACGGGAGAGGTGCATCATCAGCACCGAGGCGGCGGAAAGCAGCTCCACGCAAAAATCTCTGTCGGATACACCGTCAAGGCTGTTACGCGCAATGTCCTCAAAGCCGAGGCGGGCGGCCTCAAAGCGGCGGTCGGTGTCGTAGGTGGTGCCCGCCAGCGCGCAACAGCCAATGGGAGAAACGTTAAGGCGGCGGCGCGCGTCGGTAAAGCGGGAAATATCTCTGTCGATCATCATACCATAGGCCATCAGGTAGTGCCCAAAGGTGATGGGCTGCGCTCTTTGCAAATGGGTGTAGCCCGGCATAATGGTCTCGGCGTGGGTCTCCGCAAGGTCAGTGATGACCCCAAGGAGCGCGCGAAGCTTTTCCATAATGGCATCCGTCTCGTCACGGAGCAGCATACGAAGGTCAAGGGCGACCTGATCGTTGCGGCTACGGGCGGTGTGCAGCTTTTTGCCAACGTCACCGAGACGGGCAGTCAGCTCCGCCTCCACAAACATATGAATATCCTCGGCGGTAAAGTCAAAGTCCAGCTTGCCGCCTTCCAGGTCAGCAAGGATACCCGCAAGCCCGTCGATCAGGGTATCGGCTTCGCTTTTCGTAATAATACCCTTCTTGCCCAGCATGGCGGCGTGCGCCATACTGCCCGTGATGTCCTGCTTGTACATTCTGCAATCGAAATGGATCGACGCGTTAAAATCGTCGGCGATACGGTCAGTCTTGCCTTCCGTTCTGCCTGCCCACATTTTTGCCATAATGAAAATTCCTTTTGTCTCATAAAATGCCTGTCCCACACCGCCCGACGCGGACGGTGTGGGGTAGGAATGGTTTTTTGATTATTTGCCGTCAACCATGGCCTGAACCTTGATGGGCAGACCGAAGAGGTTAATGAAGCCCTCGGAATCCTTCTGATTGTAATCGCTCTCACCGAAGGTAGCGATCTCCTCGCTGTAAAGGGAATAGGGAGACCAAACGCCCGCGTTGATCATGTTGCCCTTGTAGAGCTTCAGGCGAACCTTACCCGTCACTCTCTCCTGGGTCTTGTCCACGAAGGCGGACAGAGCCTCACGAAGAGGAGTAAACCACTGACCGTTGTACACCAGCTCGGCGAAGGTGATGGACAGCTTCTGCTTCTCGTGCATGGTCATCTTGTCAAGGCAGAGCGTTTCCAGAACGCTGTGCGCCTTGTAGAGGATGGCACCGCCGGGAGTCTCATATACGCCGCGGCACTTCATACCAACAAGACGGTTTTCCACGATGTCGAGAAGACCGATACCGTTCTCACCGCCTACCTTGTTGAGGGCGAGAATGATCTCCTTGGCGCTCATCTTCTTGCCGTCGAGAGCGACGGGAACGCCCTTGTCAAACTCAAGCTCAATGTAGGTGGGCTTATCGGGTGCCATAATGGGAGACACACCCATTTCAAGGAAGCCGGGCTTCTCATAAAGAGGCTCGTTGCCCGTATCCTCCAGATCCATACCCTCGTGGGAGAGATGCCACAGGTTCTTATCCTTGGAATAGTTGGTCTCGCGGTTGATCTTCAAGGGGACATTATGCGCCTCGGCGTACTCGATCTCTTCCTCACGGGACTTGATGTCCCACTCACGCCAGGGGGCGATGATGGGCATATTGGGGGCGAAATGCTTGATGGTCAGCTCAAAGCGCACCTGGTCGTTGCCCTTGCCCGTACAGCCGTGTACGATGGCGTCGGCGTTCTCCTTAAGAGCGATCTCCACCAGACCCTTGGCAATGCAGGGACGGGCGTGGCTGGTGCCCAGCAGATACTCCTCGTAGATAGCACCCGCCTTCATGGTGGGGATGATGTAATTGTCTACGTAATCATCGGTCAGGTCAAGCACGTAGAGCTTGGACGCGCCGGTCTTCAGCGCCTTCTCCTCAAGGCCCTCCAGCTCGTCGGCCTGTCCCACGTTACCGGAAACGGCGACGACCTCGCAGTTGTTGTAGTTCTCCTTGAGCCACGGAATGATGATGGAGGTGTCAAGGCCTCCCGAATAGGCGAGTACGACTTTTTTGATCTTGGACTTATCCATGACGGTTTCCTTCTTTCTTTTATAGGCGGTTTTCGCGCCGTTCTTTTACTGTGTATGATTATACACTCTTTTGCCACAATATGCAAGAGGTTTTCTCAAATTGAATACGGTTTTCAATATTTCCCCGATTTTACCGAAAAAATATCTTGTTTTTTGTGCATATTGGCCTAATTTATGCGAATATATGCAGTAAAAAACGAATATTCCCCTGTGTTTTTGCATATTTCTTGCGTTTTCTGTATTAAAAATTCACCTTTCGCTTTCCAAAAATATTCACCTTTATTCACAAAATCGTGAATATTTTCATTTTGTTCCTCAAAAACGCGCAAAATGATGTCCGAGAGCCACGCTCGCGGCACGCTTCGCGCAACGGCGGAGCGGCAGTGAATTGTCACAGAAGCGCAATAAATATTGGTATATTAAAAAGAAAAAAAGAGATTGCAAAATCCTTGCCCCTGTGCTATAATGATAGTATCAGGAGCGAAGCGGCTACCGAGCCGCTTTTTCCAATTGAGCTTTTGCTCGAAACGGAAAGGAAACGATGATGAAAGAACTGGATCTGAACAGCTGGAGCAGACGCTCGCATTACGAGCTGTTTTCTTCTTATTTACAGCCTTGCTTCCGCTTGGACGTGCGGCTGGACGTGACGGCGCTTGAAAAGGGGCGCAAGCGCTACGGCGGATTGTTTCTCCCTTTCGTCTATCTGTTGATGCGCGCTGTGAACCGCACCCCCGGCGCTCGCTTGCGTTGCTTAGACGGCAAGGTGGTAGACGTGGAGGTGTCGCACCCCAGCTTCACCGTGGATCTCCACGACGGCAATTTTGCCTTTTGCTGCTGCGCTTACCGTGAGGACTACCCCACCTTCCGTCGGGAAGCCGAGCGCGAGATCGCCCGTGTGAAGGCGGAAGCTGAAAAGGGCGGCAAAGAGCCCTTTACCACCAACGACCGCGCCGACGCGGTGTATCTCTCTTGCTTGCCTTGGATAGACTTCGTATCCATTTCCAATCCTCTGCCCTATGGGAACGCGTTTTCCATGTCCATTCCGCGCTTGAATTGGGGGCGTTTTACACCTGAGGGAGATCGGGTCATGGTCACCCTTTCGGCGACCTTGAATCACGCTCTGATCGACGGCCGTGAGGCTTCCGAGATGCTGTGCGGACTGCAAGAGGATCTGCTGAATGCCGACGCGCTGTTAGAGGAGGCTACTCTGTGAAAGGAAACGTATTTATTGGATGGAATATCAGCAGTGTCCTTGCGACCCACGTGAAGGAGCAACTGAAGCGACACGGATACAACGCCATCGTAGGCGGCAAGGAAAATGACGAGGTGGAGCATGGAGTAGGTGCCACCATCATTGCGCAAATGAAAAAATGCTCCAGTGCCATCATGCTCTTTTCGGCGCGTCCGATCCCCACCGAATGCCCCGCGTGCGGTGCGGAGGCTCATACGGAGATCTTAAGCGGCAACATGCTGTACGAGCTTGGATACCTGACGGGCTCGCTCAAGATCAAGCGGGTGCTGACCGTCTATATTGACCGTGCCGCGCAGCTGGCGCCCAGCGATCTGCAAGGCGGATGGGATTTTCGCATTTCATCCGATGACGGCAGGAAGCCACCGGAGGAGCTGGCACAGGAGATCGTGGCGTTCTTTCTTGCCGAGCAGAAGGACTGCCTGAACGAAAACAAAATGGAGATGATCACCGACGTCTCAAACCTGCGCGCCATTTTGATCGGGCATATGAGCAATCCCGTATATTATGAGACCGAGATCGCCACCATCGTAATGCTCTTCTGTCAATCGGCTTATATGGTTGGCGATATGGAAAACTCCGAAAAGGTGTTGCGTGAGCTTTTGCATTCCGGCATCAAGAACGAGTGTTGTCTGCTCGCCATCGGCTCATCCTTTGATTATTTTGATGCCTGCCGCGCCCTGACCAAAAACGAATACGATAATATGTATCTGCCAAAACGCGACTACAAGCGTCTTCTGGCCAATTTTTCGGAATACGTAGAGGAAGCGGAGACCTCTTTGGATGAGGATGACCCCTTTCGCGACCTTTTCCTGATGATCACATACGACTACTTGACCTTCATCAATATGATGCATTACAGCGACGTGCCGCCTGAGGAATTAGACGAGGACGTTTTGCTTTTCCGCGAGCGCTGTGCCAAACGGTCCATTCACCACAGCACGCGCTACCGCGCACAGGATCCGCAGCGCAACGCCCAGCTATGCGCGCTGTACGAGAGCTATACCTATCGGAATTTGGCTCTGTTTTATCGCTCGATGAAGCGATACGAGGAGGCCAACGAATACTTTGAGCGTTCTATTTCCTCGCGCCGCGAACTTTATCTCTATTTCAAGAAGCGCGACTTAAACCAAAGCGTGTTTGATCAGGTGAATATGGAATATCACCTCTCCCTGATCGACAACATCTTTGACACCGACGACGCGGAGCGCGCCAAGCGCAAGAGGGAGCTGCGCGACTACGTGGAGGACGCCAACGAGGCGGCCTATAACCGCCGTTATCTGATCGACAAGATCTCCTCGGTGCTGGAGCAGCTCAAGCGACCCACAAACTAAACACCCCCGTCGCGCGGCGCGCGATATTGATTTTCAGGAAACGGCATAGCCGACGCGTCGGCTATGCCGTTTTTCCGTTTCCACACACCTTGCCGCCCTCACTTGGCGGGAAGAGCTTGCCGCAAGCGGAAAAGATAAAAAACTCCGCACCTCGTTTTTCGAGGCGCGGAGAAACGATAAGTAGGTTTAACGAAAATAAAACATTTTTCTAAGGCATCGTATTTCGGTGTGATCTCCGCGCCGCTTGCGTCTAATCCCTTATGATTACCCCACGCATCGTATACATATTTTACCACAACGTTGCCATTCGTGTCAAGTAACAAACGAAACAGCCCGACGGTAATTACCGTCGGGCTGTTTCAGCATAGAAAGGCTCAAATAGTGCTACGCATCAAAATCATATATGGGATAATACTTTTTCAAAAACGCACCCACATTCTTTTCAGAAAGCCTCATATACTCTCCACTTCCATAGAATGCAAGAAAGACAAGCGTGTTTTTTTCGTCGCAATATCCCACCATATGAAAGATCCATGGAAACATTTCGTTTTCGCCCTCTTCATTCAAGCTAGAATACTTAGGGTCGGTGGCTACCAATGCGGACAAATTCTCCGCCAAAACATATCCATTGTATGAAAATACATTTTTTTCGGATCTTATCGTTTTGTCCAGCATATCCTCCTTTGCCTTAATATATGTCTCGCCGTCATATGTTAAGTAGGCGATCATTAGGCAAGAAGCCCCCTCCTTTGCAAGTTCGCCATATGTTGCATGAGCAAAATTCCCATCCACGTATTCATATTTTCTAACAAACGCTCCCGTGCTATCCGCTAGATTGCCCGAAGGAAAAAAGCCATGTGTTTGTCCAAGAGAGCAAATATTACTTTCGTATACATCTAGCCCCTGCCATTCAATATCGTTGACCGGAGAAAAAAACTCATGATAAAAATAAGAGATAAGCCATATATGCGCTGAAAGAAAAATTGAAAAACCGAGCAATAGCACCAACAAAACCCATCTGTCAATGCGCCCCTCTGCGGTTATTTTCCTCATGATAAGCCAATTTGAAATTTTTTCCATATTAAGGTCTTTCTTTTTCTTTCGTTTTACCACAAAATAGCCGTTAGAAAATATACGATATTACGATACCATATATCCCCTTTGATTTTGTCCACATTTGCATGAAACGCGCTTCCGGCCAAGCCACTAAACAAACTACCCTCATCCTTATACGAAGAACCCAAGGCCATCCACGCATACATATGGAAAGAATACTCTCCATAGAAGCGAAGCGCGTTTAAGCCGTAATACTTATCCCCTGTTACAGAACGGGTATAATCCAATCGTTCCCAACGCGAAATGTACTGATAACCGTAGTTTCCTTCCTCGCCCGTGACATAATACGAAGGAGCCTTGCTGTCACTGCTTTCTAGATCCGACAAGAGGCAATATTCCCAATATCCCAAACAGCAGGCCTAACGGCAAATGCCCCTCGGGGTCGGAGAACATGATGGGATTGTTATTGCAATAGGCATAGAGATTGAGCCCGCCGA
This sequence comes from Eubacteriales bacterium, assembly GCA_045644045.1. Lineage (GTDB taxonomy): Bacteria > Bacillota > Clostridia > Oscillospirales > CAG-272 > UBA1740. The sequence continues at coordinate 6,633 of JAZRGD010000021.1, read as the reverse complement.
TGGTCTCGGGGTCAAGGTACTCCACGCTGTCGGGCGTGAGGAATCTACCCGTAACAGGGTCATAGTAACGGCTCTTTAAGTAGTAAAGTCCCGAAACCGTTTCGTAGAAATACCCACGGTATCTAAAAGGATTTTGGTGCCCAATATGCTCCGTGTCCGTGATCTCTGCACCGTTTGCATCTAATACTTTATGATTCCCCCATGCATCATACTTGTATTGTACCACAGCCGCGCCAACAGGCGCGGCTGAAAGCATAAATGCTTTTTGAAATTTAGTTCTTGTGATGCATGTGAGAAGAAGAGGGGGGCGCAGAATCAGGAATCAAAATTGGCAAAAATTCCTTTAACAGTTTTTCATTTTTAGCGTTGCACTCCATCATAAAGGGAGTGGCAATACGTTTGGTGTCCCCTTGGTTATACGGATAAGCAATACGTTTAAAATATTTTTCATCGCCAACAACATCAAAAATATAGTATCTAGGAAAAAACCCAAAAACTCCCATATCTTCTATTTCGATATGAACGGATAAGATATTCGTTACAGGAACGACTTCTATAATTTTGCCCAGAATGGTTTTGAAAATCAGCTTGTCAGGATAAAATTCAATCATCTTTAATGTCCTAGTGCCAAGCCAAAACATGAATCCCAAAAACGGAATCGCCAAGACCTGTGCAAGGAGCCATACATCAAATTTTCCGTCTATTAAAGCCGAAATCAAAAGGACAACACTCAGAACCGCAACAATGCTCATTACCGCAATCCAACCGCAAAGGGTACCTCTTAAATTGATTCTCCTACATTTCATTTCTTCTGCTCTCCCAATTATATTTATGCGGAACGAGCGTAATCCAACAACATTCCCAAAAATCCGATCGCTGCATCAACTTTTATGTTCCCAAATATTATAGAAAGTGCTTTCGTCGTAAAACAAGCTGTTGCTCCAATTACAGCAGCTTCCCCTAGCGCGGCAAAAAAGCCACTACCGAGATTAAGAACTCCCCATTGCAAGGCAGAATAACCAACGGATTGCCAATTGTCCACTTTGCCGTTGTTCCATTTTTGCGACATTATTTCTGTAATAGCACCGGCACCGGCACCGGTTCCAAATGCAACTGCGGCACCGACCGCAAACGAAAGCAGTGAGTTCATCGTCACCGAAGCCACGCCGACGGTTGCTGTTACAGAGATTGCAGGCGCCATGAGAAGTGTACCAATGCCTGCACCTGCCCCCATTATAGCACCACCAAATGCTCCGAGAACAATGCCACCCCAGACGCTTTGCCCGGTAGCATTGGCAACAATCCCACCGTAAACACCGCCTGCAACGGCCCCAACAATCGCGCCCCATATCGCCACCGAAATTATGAGGGATGTTGTGATGACCAAATGCCCATCGGGGTCTACATTCATCACCGGATTGTTGTTGCAGTATGCATAGAGATTGAGCCCGCCGATGGTGTTGGGATCAAGGTATTCTACGCTGTCGGGACTGAGGAATCTGCCTGTTTCGGGATCATAGTATCTCGTTTTAAGGAAATAGAGCCCCGTCTCGGTGTCGTAATAATACGAGCGGTAACGGAAGGGATTGAGATCAGCCAGTGCGACATTTGTCGTGCTTGCATCGACCAAGCATTTTCCTCCACCGTCGCATAGTCGCCGCGTGTCGCAATCACAGATTGCTCCTTCAGCTCCTTGCTTGCCGAACGTGCTTTGCACGTTCTGGGCGGTTTCACTTCGCCAAAAACAGTTATCAACTGTTTTTGACTCGTTACCCCATGCATCGTATACATATTTTACCACAATGTTGCCATTCGTGTCAAGCATGGCAATGATATTTCCCTGTACATCCTTGCGGTAAAGGTATGTCTCGCCCCGGTACGTCAGCGCGAGCAAGCCCGTGTGGTCGTAGAGGAAGGAAAGCCCGTTGCTCTGTGTCAAGAGGTTGCCATCGTGGTCGTAGCGGTAGGTCATACCGTTTTTGCCGATCCTTCGACCTCTCGCGTCGTAAACAAAGGTGTTTCCGTCGTAGGCAGTCAGCTGCTTGCCGTACTGCCAGCTTGCCGTCTTGCCCTTGTAAACGATGGGATTACCCACGGCATCGTATACGATTGCCTCGTTTCCGTAGGACAGGAGCCGATCTCCGCATTCGCCGTAGCCGTAAAGGATGCAAGTGCCGTCAAGCGAATACAGCTTGTCGGTAGGCTTGGCGGTAAGGGAGTACTCACGCTTTGCCGTGATATTGCCGTTCACGTCGTACGCCCAAGTGGTCGTCTTACCGAAGGCAAGGTTGTCCTCTCTCGTCAGGCGACCGAGGGTATCGTATTCGTATTTACACACCGTCTCGCCATTTTCCTTCACCTCGCATATATTGCCCATAGCATCATAACGATAGCGAAGGCTTCCCTGAAATATTGTAAAACGAAAGTCAGTTTCTTCTCATGTCGCCCCCTTCATTTGTTCAGATCAGAAAGCGATAGGGCTCGTTCGATGTTTGCTTAACGTATACTTGTGCGCGCGTCTCCGTTGACGATCTCGATTTGGATGTCGTGAATGTACTTGCCGTTCCTGTAATGCTTGAACTCCTTTAAGATATTGATCATAGCTTCAGCCTCTTGGGCAAATTTTCGCTCTATAACGTCAAGCCCGACAATTTCAATGTGTATTTTTCGCCCCACCATATCCGTCAAGCAATCCCAAAAGGCGTCCCAATTGCACCCATAATAATCAGGCCAATCAAGGGCCTCTTGAATGATTTTGTGCATTTCCAAATAATGATCAACGTTCGAAAAATCAATGGTGTATAGATCTTTATACTGATACATATGCGTCTCCTTTATTCCGTAATTTCATAAAAGGTTTTGTAATGATCGTATGAGACAAAAATCAAACCGTCATTAGAATAAAGGATTCGTTGACTGTTACGATATCCACTGACGTAATTGATGTCCGCTTCATACCATATTCGTCCCGCTGCGCTCGGAAGCTTTCCATCTCTGTTTTGATATACCCCTCCGCCTATCATTTGTTGCGGCAATACCTGATCAAGATTTCCTTTCCAGCTCTCCCAACCGAATTTTTCGGCATCTTCTTTCAAAACATAATAAAAAGGCAACCTTTTGTAAAGAAACAAATATGCATCTGCTCCCTCATGCTTCAACGAGGTTGCAGTGCCGCAGATCATGGTCCTCATCGGCACAAGGACGCACTTACAACGAGGATGAGCTTCCCCCTCATGGTGGTAATCCAAAATAGCAATTTCAACAATTTTCCATGTCTTTTTACACAGAACAAGCAGGTCGATACAGACAATTCAGACATCCAGTTGGCCCAGCGCACACTGTTTCCCCGTATGCTTTGATCTTGTAATATACCCTGTGACATTTACTCCTCCTTTGATTATATCTTATTTTTTCCTGTTTGTCAAATCGCGTTATTACCTTTCGTCAGACACCCCCTCTTTCGTTTCGCTTGTGAAAGCCTCCATTCATCCATAACGCCCATCGATTGACCATCCATTCCCTGACCAAAAAAGGCCTACGGAGGAGCTTCCCTGAAAATATTGTAAAACGAAAGCAACTTGAAATGGGTACAAAAAAACGGCCGTTTTTTTTGTACCTTTTCGAGGCGACACCATTTTTTGGAAATTTTACGATGAATTTCGACAAAAGAAAAAAACGTCGCGGATGCGACGGTTTTTCCTATCGTGCTATGTAATTATTTGTACATGGCGAGGTACTTCTTGGTGCCCTCGTACATTTCGTTAAAGAGTGCCCTCTTGTCGGCGTCGGAGAGATCTGCCAGCAGGTGACCCTCGGCAAAGACCTCATAAGCCAAGTCAAGGCTTTCGCTGAAGGCGGCCTCCACGGCGCGGTCGTTCTCGTAGCTTGCGCGGCTGACGAGAGGCAGGATGCAAGCGGGGACCTCGCCTGCCATAACGGGCGTGACGTCCTGAGAGGAGAACACGGCGTTGGTCTCCACCACGCTGCCAAGAGGCAGGTTTGAGATCTGACCCTTGTTGGGCAGGTTGACGTTGGTGACCTTCTTGATCAGACCAAGCAGGGCGCGCATCTGCTCTACGCCCTCCTCGCCGCTGTCGATGAGCTTCCAAGTCTCTTCCTCATTATAAAGTCTCTCGCTTCTGGCAAGACGGTTTTTCAAGTCCTGCTTGCGGAAGGAAACGGGGGTAAGGGTAAAGCTCCACTCATTTGCCTTTTCAATATTGGTGAGGAAGTCGTCCTTGTCACAGAACTCGGCCAGGTGTCTGTCGCCCGCGGCGGCAATCACGCCGAAGCGATCGAACAAGCCCAGACGAACGCGAGCGCCGCTGGCGAACACGCCGGTGAGCCAAGGCTTCTTGCCGGTGGGGTCGTAGGCGGTAGGCAGATACTTATCGGTGAACTGACGGTAGGGGCCGAACAGGTCGATGTTCTTGTACTGTGCCTTGGTGACCCACGTAAAGTGGTTGACACCTACCACGTTGACGCAGATGTCCTCACGGGTGGCGTCCTTGATGCCGTTAAACTCGGCGAGAGCCTCGGCCAAGGTCTTTTGCGTGCCGAACACCTCGTGGCAGCAGCCGTAGGCCTTGATCTCGGGGAACTCCTTGTAAAGGGTCTTCACGCAGATGGCCATGGGGTTGGTGTAGTTGATAACGAAGGCGTCGGGGCAGTAGGCCTTGACGTTTCTCGCGATCTCACGGATCATGGGAACGGTGCGCAGGGCACGGAAGAAGCCGCCGGGGCCGGTAGTGTCGCCCACGGACTGATACACGCCGTACTTTTCGGGCGCGTGCACGTCGTACTCCATCTCGTCAAAGGTACCGGGCAGAATGGAGATCACCACGAAGTCCACACCCGTCATAGCCTCAGCCGCAGTCTCGCAAGCCTTGTAGGTGAAGCCTCCGGGGAAGCGATTGCCGATGATCTCGTTACGGCACGCCGCCTCGTAGTCGATGTCGTACAGGTTGACGGTGCCCGCCATATCCTCCGCCTTGGCAAGGTCGTTCATAAACGTCCAAGCCCAGCCGCGAGAGCCGCCGCCAATGTAGGCGATCTTCACGTCCTTTGCCATTTTATTCTCGTAATACATTAGGAAACCTCCCTGTTTTGTTTTTCTCTATTATAGCACGCATTTTCGAAAATGTCCATCAAAATCTTGCCATCTTTGGAACAAAAGTTGTAAAATATTGCGTTTTTTCGCTATTTTTTCAAAAAAAAGAGAAGAATTTTCGGTTTTTCCTTGCAATATTTTGGAATTTCCGCTATAATAACAGGCGAAAGATCGCCCCTCCCAGAGAGCGTGAGACAAGGAGGTATCCATGCCGTCCATTATTTACCAAAAAACCAGAGGCTTCTACATTGAGAAGTACACCCGCCGCCAGCCCATGACCGATATGCACTACCACCGTGCCTATGAGCTGTACTACACAATAGAGGGCGAGCGAGACTATTACGTAGGTGAGCATCACTTCAAGCTGTCCAAGCACGATCTTTTGTATGTTCCCTCGGGAATGCTTCACCGCACCGTGGGAAAGGGTGCTACCCGCTATCTGGTTTATTTCAGCGAGCATTTCTTTTCCCGTTTTTTTGAAAAGGAGACGGTAGACAGGCTTCTCCCCGACACCCCCTTCGTCTTCAGCCCCAAGGGCAAGGTAGCGGAGCATTTGCAAGAAGCCTTTGCCGCCCTGCTTTACGACTTCAACGAGCAGGAAAAGACACCCGAAAAGGCAGACGTGATCAAATTGGCGGGTGGGCTGTTCCGTATCCTGCTTTTGATCGCCACGGAGGAGAACACCTACGAGCCACCCGCCGTGGAGGACAGACTTTCCCTGATCATCAAGCACATCCGCACCAATTTTTCCTCCATTGAAAAGATCGAGGAGGTGGCGGAAAGGTTCTTCATTTCCAAATACCATCTTTGCCACCTGTTCAAGGAGCATTTGGGTGTTTCGCTGGTCTCCTACTTGAATACCCTACGCATCCAAGCGGCTTGCAAGCTGCTCAGAGAAGGCAAAATGTCTATGGCGGACATCGCTGCCGCCTGCGGCTTTAACTCTACCTCTTATTTTTGCAAGGTGTTTAAGGACGAAAAAGGGATCTCGCCAGGCAATTATTTAAAGAGTCAAGAGGACTAATCGCAAAATTATACAAATCATTTCGTAAAAATCGCAATATTTTGGTTGATTTTCCGAGCGTCTTGCTATATAATAATTTTATAATGAAACTTTCATCACAGGAGGAATATATCATGAGCTTTGAGAGAAGCACAGCACCCGTAAAGGTCATTCAGTTTGGCGAGGGCGGTTTTCTGCGCGGCTTTGCCGATTGGATGCTGCAAAAAATGACGGACAAGGGTCTGTTCGACGGCAGCGTAGCCGTGGTACAGCCTATTGATAAGGGTCTTTGCGACCTGCTTGAGGAGCAGAACTGCTGCTATACTCACCTCATCCGTGGCGCGGAGGGTGTGGAAAAGACGGTCTGCAAGGTCATTTCCCGCACCGTGAAGCCCTACGACGATTTTGAGGCCTATCTGTCCTTGGCGGACATTCCCACCGCCCGCTTTATCCTGTCCAACACCACCGAGGCGGGTATTACTTATAACGAGGCTGACACGCCCGTGGCGGCCCCCGCCGT
>JAZRGD010000020.1:0-10157 GCA_045644045.1 Eubacteriales bacterium | reverse complement strand
ATTGAGGATATCAAAACCATGCTGGAAGGAACCGACATGGTGTTTATCACCACGGGTATGGGTGGCGGTACCGGAACCGGTGCTACTCCCGTTATCGCGCAGGCTGCTCACGAAATGGGCATTCTGACCGTCGGTATCGTAACCAAGCCCCTCGGCTTTGAGGGGCGCCGCAGAATGCAACAGGCGGAAGAGGGAATCAAGAATTTGAAGCAATACGTTGACTCCCTGATTGTCATCCCCAACGAGAGACTGAAGCACGTGTCCGACACGCGCATCACCCTTGCCAATGCCTTTGAGGTGGCAGACGACGTTCTCCGCCGTGGCGTACAGAGTGTATCCGAGCTGATCAACGTTCCCGGTCTCGTTAACCTGGACTTCGCGGACGTAACCTCCGTTATGAAGAACGCCGGCTTCGCCCACATGGGTGTGGGAACCGGTACAGGCACGGAGAAGGCTCAGCTCGCCGCTATGGCAGCCATTTCCTCTCCCCTGCTCGAGACCTCCATCGCGGGTGCCACGGGTATCGTACTTAGTATCGTCGCCTCTCCCGACATCGGGCTTGAGGAGGTTGATATCGCTTCCTCCATGGTAGCCGACGAGGCACACCCCGATGCCAACATCATTTGGGGCGCGGCCTTCGATCCCTCCCTTGAGGACGAGATGCGCGTAACCATCATCGCTACGGGCTTCGACAGTGCCAAGGCGGCTGACGAGGTCGGAAGCACGGTGCCTGTAAACAATGGCTTCCAGCGTCCCGCTATGCCCCAGCGTCCCGTACAGCAGCCCACCTACGGCGGCATGGGCATGGGACAAGCCTATGTGCGTCCAGAGCAACCCGCACACAATACCTTCTCTACTCCCGTAACCGAGCAAAAGGAGGAGACTCCCGTCGCCGCTCCTACCGAAAGCACTACGGATTACGGCAACGTGTCCGATGATGATTTCGGTTTGATCATGGACATCCTGAACAAGTCCAAAAAGAGATAATTTTAAGAGGCGATGCCCCTATACATATGCCCTTGGCAAGAAGGGACGGTGCCTCCTCGCAAACAAAAAGCAAAAAATCGGATCTTCACAAAAGAAGATCCGATTTTTTGTTTTACTCAAAAGCGAAGTCTCGAGGTGTTCCGAATGATGACGCGGTATTTTTCATGATCCTCCGCAAGAATCGGAAGCCACAAGCCTTTGTAAGCAATTACCTCTTCCTTTTCCCTACCCCCAAAAAACACGAAAAAAGAGCGGCACAGGATGTGCCGCTCTTCGTTTTTAATTAAAGATAATCACCAAGAGCTGCCTTGCAATCCTCAACCGCGGCGGATACCGTCATAATGCAGTTGAACTTGCCGTCAGCCAGCTTATCCACTTCCTTGACAAAAGCCTCAAAGGCGGGCATATCGTCGCCGCAGATCTTCAAAGCGGAATCCACGAAAATATCGGTGATGTCGTGGTTGCTGGCGGTGATGCCCGCGATAAAGCCGTACAGTGCCTGACCATCCGCTACGGCGTACTCCTTTGTATCGATCAAACGCGCCTTGTGCGTAATATCATAATTCAGCTTAGAACCGCGCTCAATGCAAACAACCGAGCCCTTGCTCTCAACGGTTGCCTTGTTGACCATCTCGATCAAGGTCTTCGTCTTACCGGTTCCCTTCAAGCCAACGATCAGTTTTACCATAATAAATTACCTCCGTATGTGTTTTTGGTTTCCCTACCATTATTTTACTACATAAATTCAAATTTTTCAAGTGGTTTTGCACAAAAAAATCAAATTTATTTTATTCTTTTTGTAAGTTTTTCCTTTTCTTCCTCATAACCGGGCTTTCCAAGGAGAGCGAACATATTCTTTTTGTAGGATTCCACGCCCGGCTGATTAAAGGGATTGACACCCAGGGTGTAGCCCGAAACAGCGCAAGCCAGCTCAAAGAAGTACAGCATATAGCCTACGGAGAAGGCAGTACGATCCTCCATCTCAATGAGAAGGTTAGGCACGCCGCCATCGTTGTGCGCCAGCAAAGTACCGAGCATCGCCTGCTTGTTTACGTAATCCAACTGACAACCGGAGAGGAAGTTAAGGCCGTCCACGTTTGCGTCGTCATTGGGGATCTCAAAAGCAGCACCCGAGTCACCAACCGACAAAACCGTCTCAAACATAATACGGCTACCGTCCTGAATGTACTGACCGAGAGAATGCAGGTCGGTGGAGAAGATCACGGAGTCGGGCAACAGACCCTTTTTGTCCTTGCCCTCACTCTCGCCGTAAAGCTGCTTCCACCATTCGTTAAGCATAGCGGCGTAGGGCTCGTAGCTTACCATGATCTCGGCGAGCTTGCCCTGACGGTAGAATACGTTACGGTAAGCGGCGTAGCGAAGAACGGGGTTGGTCGCCACGTCGTCGTTACAAAGTGCCTCACGGGCGGCGGCGGCACCCGCCATCAGATCGGAAACGGAGATGCCCGCTACGGCGATGGGCAGAAGGCCAACGGCAGTCAGAACGGAGAATCTTCCGCCTACGTCATCGGGCACCACGAAGGTCTCGTAGCCACGCTCGGTAGAAAATTCCTTCAAGGTACCGCGAGCCTTATCGGTGGTCACGAAAATACGCTCACGCGCTCCCTCGGTACCATACTTCTCTTCCAAAAGCGCGCGGAACACGCGGAAGGCGACGGCGGGCTCGGTGGTGGTGCCCGACTTGCTGATCACGTTAACGCAAACGTCCTTACCCTCGCAGATGGAGAGAAGCTCGGTCAGCGCGGCGGCACTGATGGAGTTGCCCGCGAAATAGACGTCGGGGGTATCCTTCTTCATATTGTTGTAGAGAGGAGACTTTACAAACTCGATCACGGCACGGGCACCGAGATAAGAGCCGCCAATACCGATCACAACAAGAATATCGCAAGACTTCTTGATCTTCTCCGCGGCAACGAGAATACGGTCAAACTCTTCCTTATCATAGTTCACGGGAAGGTCTACCCAACCGAGAAAATCGTTGCCTGCACCCTCACGGGATGCCAGCACGCCGTACGCCTTTTTCACGTCAGCGCAAACGCTTGCCATCTCGTCATCTGTCACAAATTGCTTCGCGAATTTTTCATTGAGCTTTAATACTGCCATTTTTACCTCCAAACGTCAAGCCTGACGCTTATTTTTGTATCTGTCTCATTATATCACGCAATTCCCCGTTTTTGCAAGCGTTTTCCACACTTTTTTTCAAAAAAATATCAAGAAACGGCAAAGGCGCGAAGAAGTCGATATAAAATTTCAAAAAAGGTGATTCTTTCTACGGTCTCTGCCACGGTAATCTCCGCCTCTCCCACGGCTTTGCCGTTTACGGTATAGGTAATCTTACCCACACTGTCCCCCTTGGCAAGGGGCGCTGTAAGAGAATCGGGCAGCGTCACGGTAGCCACCACCTTTCCCACCTGCTCCTTTGGAAGCACAATGCTTGGTGTTTGTACAGTCAATTTAACAAAATCCACGCTTCCGCCTATAACAGGCAATTCATCCAGGATACGCCCCTCGTCCTTATAAACACCAAAGCTTGAAAATCCGTAATCTAATAGCTTTTTTGCCTCTGCATTTCGCACGTCTCTGCTCTCAGCCCCCATGATGACGGCAATCAAAGAAACGCCGTTTCTCTCCGCCGTGGCACTAATGCAAAATTTCGCTTTGGCGGTAGAGCCCGTCTTAAGACCTGTGGCACCGGGATAAAACCTCACCAAGCGATTGGTATTCGTCAAGGTAAAGGTGCCGTCTCGGACCGTATCCATCCAAGTGGAGCTATATTCTAATATCCTCGGATGCTTGATCAGCTCTCTCGACATAATGGCGATATCCTTTGCCGACGTCAAGTGATCCGTCACGGTATCGTCCAGTCCGTTGGTATTTTCAAAATGGGTATTCGCCATCCCCAAATCCTGCGCCCTTGCGTTCATCATGGTGACAAAAGCGCCCTCGCTTCCCGCGATATGCTCCGCCAAGGCGACAGCCGCATCGTTTGCGCTGGCGATCACCACGCTTTTCACCATATCCGTCACCGTCATCTGCTCGCCCACCTTCAAAAATATCTGTGAGCCTCCCATGGACGCCGCGCGTTCACTGACCGTTACGCTATCCTCCCAGCCGATCCTGCCTGCCTCTATGGCCTCCATAACGAGTAACAAGGTCATCACCTTTGTCACGGAAGCAGGAGGAAGAGCGGCATCCTCATTCTGCGCAAACAAGATTTTCCCCGTTTCCGCTTCCATCAAAACCGCTGACGTCGCGTTGATCTTCAATGCATTACTTCCCTCCTCTGCGCTCACGGCAAGAACGGGAAACGCGGGCAAAAGCAGAAGAAGTGAAAGCAAAGCGCAAGCCAACCTCACTCCTCTTTTTTTCATTCTGGTACGGTCCATATTTCTTTTTCCTTTCTATATGATGGTGATATTCCATTATAATCGAAGGAAAAACGTAATATGTCACTCTTTTTCTTTTTTCTTAAATCCACGGACGGATACGCCGTTTTTTCTTTTGAACACGGTACGGAAATAATCCACGTCGGAGTAACCGCACCTCTCCGCGATTTCCGCTTGCGAATAAAAGCCCGTCTCAATGAGCATTCGCGCCGTTTCCGCACGGAGGTCGTCAATATATTGCTTCGGGCTGACTCCCATACTTTGATGGAATCTGCGTCTGAGCTGGGCCGGGCTGACCCCCACCTCTTGGGCGAGTCCCCCCACCGAGAGTGAAGCATCCGACAGGTTTTGCTTAATGTACGTCACGGCTGCCGCCACGTAGGCCTTCTCCGTCAAGTGCTCTGTCTCCCGTGTGGAGATCGCGGCGAATATCGTATTCAAAAGCGAAGAAAGCCGAAAAAGGTAGCCTGTCTCTTTTCGCTCATATACGGAAACGGCCTCGGAAAACAATGCCTCAAAGGGAGCCGTTTCCTTCAAAGGAAAGAGTAAAATTTCCTTTGGAGACCAGTTGATCATATGGAAGCGAATGACCAACACCTCCTCATCATCGCCGTTTCGCTCGTAAGCTACGCCCTCGGGAATCAAGCAAAGAGCGGGCGGAGAGAGCTGCTCGGTCTTTCCCCCTACTTTATACTTTGCCTCTGTGCGCAAGCGCAGCGAAAGCGCGGAAAAGCGTCGCATAGGAATACGAAAACGCCCCGCTTTTTGGTGATAAGACAAGGCATCGATCATGGTAAAGGTAATTTGCTCGGGAAGCATCGCGGATTCCTCCTTTTTCTCTTTTACTCCATTATATCAAAGAATGAGCGAAAATCAAGTATTTTATAGCGAAAAACCACTTGCTTTATATTAAAAAATAGTGTAAAATGAAAACACAAAACTAAAAAAAGGAGACTCGCTATGCATTTTAACGATAGAGATCAGATCATCGCGCTCACCCCTCTTTGGAAGGGAGAGAGATTGCCCGACGGCCGTCCCAAGGTCGACGACAAGTACCTTGACGCCTTGTACGGCATGACCCTTGAGGAGGTCTGGAAGCCTATTTTTGTTTTGGGCTATGAAAACCAATTCGTCGGTGGCGGCCTCGCCCCCCTTCAGGCCTTGCATGAGGGCCGCAAGCTGGTTGGACGCGCCGTGACCTGCAACTTCTGCCCCACCCGTCCCGACCTCCACGAGCTGATGTTCGAAAGAGGCGCGGAGGACGGCCGCAAGGGCAACTATAACCAATGGGTCATCGATTCTCTGGTAGAAAGAGATGTAGTGGTCGCAGATATGTACGACAAGATCTACAAGGGTACCTTCCTCGGCGGCAACCTGACCACCGCCATCAAAAAAAGAACCGGCAACGGCGGTGCCGTGATCTGGGGCGGCGTGCGCGACGTGGAACAGATGAAAAGCGTTCCCGATGTGCAAGTCTTCCACCGTGGCATTGACCCCACGCCTATTCGCGATTTCGTTATGACAGGCTTTAACACCGTCACCAACTTCGGCGGTGCCGTTTGTCTTCCCGGAGACGTAGTTTTCGGCGCGGGCGGAGGCGTTCTGTTCATTCCCAGCCACTTGGTTGCCGAGGTAGTGGAGGGTGCGGCGAAGACCCACGTAAAGGATGATTTTGGTTTTGAAATGATCGGGCAAGGCAAGTTCACCACCGCGCAGATCGACCGTAACACCTGGACGGAGGAGATGCTTGACATGCTTCTCGACTGGATCCAAAACGATCCTCGCGGAGAGGAATACCGTTACCTCGACTGGTCTAAGGAATACGACTTAGCCCGTAACGGAGACCCCAACGACACGCAAACCGCGCTTTAATGCAAGGCAGAAATGAAGAAGCAATTAATTTACATTGCCTCCTGCAAAAATGCGGGCGGTGTATACGTATACGAAACAGATGGAAAAACAGCCGTACAAAAGCAATTTTTTCCTGTTCCGAAACCTATGTACCTCGAAAAGAAAAAAGGCTTACTTTACGCCGTTTTACGCTGTGAAAACGACGATAGCCTTTTGGTCAGCTATTCCCTCTCTTCAGACGGTTTCATTGAAAAGGAGCTTTCTCGCGTCAGCACCCTTGGCAAGGTTGGATGTCACATAGCCGTAACCGATGAGGGCGTTTTTGTTCCCAACTACATTTCGGGCAACGTATTCCGCACGCCCGATCTCGTTGTGACCCATGAAGGAAAAGGCCCGCACCCCAAACGCCAGACCTCGCCTCACACGCACGCGGTCGTCCCAACGCCGGACGGCAAATACGTCTGCGTTACGGATTTAGGTACCGATACCGTTTGGGTCTACGACAAGGCACTTTCCGCCGTGTCTCACGTTTCTGTCCCCGCAGGCTACGGACCGCGACATATGGTGTTCTCCGCCTGTGGCACCAAAGCGTACTGCCTTTGCGAATTAACCGGTCATATTTGCGCCTTCGACTACAAGGACGGCGTCTTGACTCTTTCAAGCGTCACCCCCTCGCTCCCCTCCAATTTTAAGGGTGAAAGCACTGCGGCGGCCATTCGCATAAAGGACGGGTATCTTTACGCCTCCCACCGTGGACACGATTCTATTGCCATTCTGGACATCGCCGAGAATGAGCCGCGCCTTTTAGCGCACGTGCCCTGCGGAGGACGAAGCCCTCGCGACTTTAATATTTTTGGTGATCTGTTGACCGTCACCAATGAAGGAAGCGACAGCGTTACCTTTTTCCGTTTGGAAAACGGCATTCTCTATCCGCTCCCGCTCTCCCTAAATATCCCCTCCCCTCTTTGTGTTATTTAACGCCAGCCTCGTCACACCCGTGACGAGGCTTTTTTTCTGAAAAGAAAACCGCCGCTTGCGCGGCGGAAAGATATTTCTTTTTTCTTTCAAGAACCTTGGCCCTCGAATGAATCGACCAATCTTACTTGTTGGTCTTGATGGAGTTCTCGTAGGACTCGATCATCTTCTTAACCATCTGACCGCCCACGGAACCTGCCTGACGGGAGGTGAGCTCGCCGTTATAACCGTCTTTCAGGTTAACGCCAACCTCGCTGGCAGCCTCCATCTTGAACTTGTTCATAGCCTCTTTGGCTTCGGGAACGATGACACTGTTTCTTGCCATTTTGTTTTCTCCTCTTTTTGCTTCGGGTGGAACCTCTCCTACCGCAAAAGCCCATCTATATCATCGAGGCAAGCAGGAAAACGACTTGCCTCGAATACTCTCGGCTTCGTCTCTTCGCAATTCGGGTATGCGGAGACTTGTCAACTCATCTCCGTCCCGAAGCAGACTTGTCAACCCATCCGCTTCTCTTCCCTTTGGCTTGCGACTTCTTTTCTCGCTTCCTCTGGTCTTATTGTGAGCAATTCTTTATGAATAATTCACAGAACCGAAACTTTTAATTTTGGTTTTTGTGGATAAAAGCGGAAAATGCAGATATTTCAGTTCCGGACAGTACGCCACATGACATCGCCGACACATAAGTGTGCTTTAGCTTAGCCTGACAGCGATACATTTGCCCCATGTTTTATTTCTTCCAAAGTTCTCTATTGATATTAGGCGTAAGCTGGGCAAGCATACCGCCGTCAACGATGATCTCCGCCCCCGTGGTGTTACGGGACTCGTCGCTTCCCAAATACCATGCCGCATTGGCAATATCCTCAAAGGTAGCGATATCCTCGATTGGCGTATAGTTTGGAAGACAATATTTCGCGTTGTTCACATTCTGCTCCCAACGTACTGTTTTTATCATGCCCGGAAGGACGCAGTTGGAGCGAATACCGTATTTTCCCCAATCCACCGCAAAGGACTTTGACATTGCGTTTATAGCACTTTTAGAGGAGCAGTATGCGCATCTGTTTTCTGTTACTCTGACGGATGAGTTAGAGCCAATAAATACGATGGCTCCCTTGCTCTTTTCCTTCATTTGCTTTGCCGCTTCTCTTGACATAAGAAAATTCCAACCGATATTAGTAGTATATACACCCATAAAATCGTTTATATCAACCTCAAGGCTTACTTGACCGATTCCCAAATTGGCAGCATTCAAAACAAGGGTATCCAATAAATATCCGTTTGCCCTGATATCGTCGAAGATTGCTTTTACCTCAGCTTCGTCAAGAGTCACCGTCTGGTAGGCATATCCTTTGGCGAACACACCGTATTTTTTGCATAATTTTGCTGCCGCCGCGTCTGCTTTTTCTTTCTCGCGGCTGCCTATAAAAACATCATAGCCCTCTCCCGCGAATCGTTCCGCAATAGCGAAGCCTGTTCCGTCATGAGCACCTGTTACAAAAACCGATTTTTTCATAGGCACCTATCTCCTTTTCAATCACCAATCCGCAACGCTTCCGTCTTCAAAACACTGACGGGGTGTTGTCCATTTACCGTCGTAGATCTTTTCCTTAATCGCTTCCTCATCAAGCTCAACACCAAGCCCCGGCTTTGTGGGAACGTCGATATATCCGTTTTTGATCACAAAGGGGTCTTTGATATAGCCAACTCCGAGATCTCCCTTGTCGGGATTTCCGGGATGCTCCTGAACAAGAAAGTTTGGCGAGCAGGCATCGACCTGCAAGCAGGATGCCAAGGATATTGGTCCCAGGGGATTGTGGGGAGCGATAGAGCCAAAATAAAGCTCCATCATGGTGGCGATCTTTCGCCCCTCGAAGATACCTCCGCAGTGGCAGATGTCGGGCTGTACGATACTAACCGCCTGCTTTTCGATCAGCTCTCTGTACTGCCATTTCCCGAACAGTCGCTCTCCCGCGGCAATCGGGATGGTTGTAGAACGCGCGATGCTTACCATGCAGTCTACGTTCTCAGGCAAGCAGGGTTCTTCAATGAAGAATGGCATATAAGGCTTTAATTCCTCGGCAAGTCTGAGTGCCATTGCGGGGCTTACTCTGCCGTGAAAATCAATGGCAAGGTCAACGTTCCAACCGATATGCTCTCTTATGCGCGCAAACCGCTCCACGTGTGCCTTTGTATTAGCAGGGGAATCCACCTGCTTGATTGGCGGAATGATAGAATACTTGAGTGCCGTAT
Source organism: Eubacteriales bacterium (assembly GCA_045644045.1). Taxonomy (GTDB): domain Bacteria; phylum Bacillota; class Clostridia; order Oscillospirales; family CAG-272; genus UBA1740. The sequence goes on along the minus strand of JAZRGD010000020.1, from coordinate 689 downwards.
ATCCATCTGAGAGACGCCGGTCTGCAATGTCAAGCATTTCCTCAACGGAAAAGCCGCCCACAGCAGCCGTGCGCTTAATATGCGTATACATTCTGATCTTGTCACGGCATTTTCCGCCGAGCATTTCGTACACGGGGCAGTTATAGTATTTTCCCTTAATATCCCACATTGCCTGTTCGATGCCACTTATAGCGGACAACATAAGAGGACCGCCACGATAAAATCCACCTCGGTATAGCGCCTGCATGTGATGCTTGATCATCATTGGGTCTTTACCGATAAGATATTCCTCAAATTCCTTGATTACGGCCTCAACAGCGTTACAATGCCCTTCAAGTACGGGCTCTCCAAGACCGTATATATCGGTATCGGTATACATCTTCAAAAACATCCAGCGGGGCTTTACCTTTATTACTTCAAGCTTTGTTATTTTCATATCAGTTTAATCTCCTTGTAAAATTCGGGAACGATCTTGTTCTTATAACTGAAATCATTCATATTCTTTTCATCAAACAATCCGCAATGCATAGGGACTGCGACTGCACCGATACGCTCACAAAAGCGCTGAGCATCTTGCATATTCATATTGTTTCCTACGCCGTTGATGGGGAGAAACACATAGTCGATATCATGGGGAAGATCATCAAATATACGTTCATTATATAAAGTGTCGCCCGTCACGTAATAAG
>JAZRGD010000019.1:0-17581 GCA_045644045.1 Eubacteriales bacterium | reverse complement strand
AAAATCTCGACCTCTTCCGCCGTATGAAGGCAGGAGAGTTCCCGGACGGAAGCCGTACCCTTCGTGCCAAGATCGATATGGCGTCCCCCAACATCAACATGCGCGACCCTGCCATCTACCGCATCGTGCATACCGATCACCACCGTCAGGGCGACAAGTGGTGCATCTATCCCCTCTACGACTACGCCCACCCCATCCAGGATGCTCTTGAGGGCATCACTCACTCCCTTTGCTCCATTGAGTTTGAAAACCACCGTCCCCTGTACGAGTGGGTCATCGACAATATCGGCTTTGAGCAGAAGCCCAAGCAGAGAGAGTTTGCCCGTCTCAACGTGACTCACACCGTCATGAGCAAGCGTTATCTCCGTGCTTTGGTGGAAAACGGTCTGGTGGACGGCTGGGACGATCCCAGAATGCCCACTCTTTGCGGCCTGCGCCGTCGTGGCTATACCCCCTCCTCCATCTTTGATTTCGTGGCACGCGCGGGCGTTGCCAAGGCATATAGCGTGGTGGACATTGAGCTGCTGGAGCATTGCATCCGTGAGGAGCTTGACGAGGGGGCTGACCGCCGCATCGCGGTGCTTGACCCCATCCCCGTCACCATCACCAACTACCCTGAGGACAAGACCGAGTATTTCGATCTGCCCAATCATCCCAAGCATCCCGAGCGCGGCACTCGCCCCGTCCCCTTCACCAAGCATCTGTATATTGATGCCGAGGACTTTGCCGAGGTGCCTCCGCCTAAGTTCTTCCGCCTCAAGCCGGGCGGGGAGGTGCGCCTGATGGGTGCCTATATCATTCGTCTTGAGGAGATCGTCAAAAACGAGGACGGCAGTATCCGCGAGCTTCGTTGCACCTGCGACCTTGAGACGGGCAACGGTATGCCTGCCGACGGCAGAAAGGTGAAGGGAACCATCCATTGGCTTTCCGCCGCTACCGCCATCGACGCGGAGGTGCGTTTGTACGACAACCTCTTCACGCTGGAGAACGTGGCCGAGATGCCCGAGGGCAAGACCTACGGCGACTATCTCAACTTGGACTCCGTCAAGGCCTTGAAGAACGCAAAGCTGGAGCCTACCCTGGCCACCGATCCTGCCGACGCGCGCTTCCAGTTCGTCCGTACGGGCTATTTCATCAAGGACTCCAAGCACGAGGGGGTTTACAACCGTATCGTGAGCCTCAAGGACTCTTATCCCAAGAAATAACTGAAAAAGGCTGATGCGTTAGCATCAGCCTTTTTGCTTAGTGCAGAATGTAGTAGGTGGCAAGACCGTCGTTTGCCACGGCACTGAGAACGGTCACGCCGTCCTTGCTGTAATGAATATCAACGCTTTGGAAAAAGGAAAGACCCGAGGTGTAATAGCTTTGAGATACGGTTAGCACGTTTGCGCCGTTTTCGTTGTAAAAGTCGTAATAGGTGCCGCCGTTTTTGTCCTCTATCACCACGAAGTTGTCACCCGTGTGGACGAGGCTCTTGGTGCTGTCTGCGTGGCAGATCGTAACGGGGGACGTGCTTTCGGTGCCATACATGGCAAGATTTCCGTTGCCGTCCCTCAAAAGCAGACCGTTGGCAAGGGTCGCCTCCAAGGTGTAGCCCTCCTTCACGTAATCAAAGAGAAGGGTAAAATCGGAGTCATAGATCTTGCCCGCCACAAAGAACTTGTCGCCAAAACGGCTCACGTCCTTCAGTATGCCAAGCACCGCGCCTTGACGGTTGATCACGTAGCTGTTCACGCTTCCTTTTACAAGAAAACGGCCGTCCGCGATCAGGGAAATGCTTTGGATCGTATCTCCGTTGATTTTTTCAAGCGCGGACAAGGAGCCGCTTTTGTCCATGACCAGCAGCGTGTTGGGCGTGGTCGTGTGGGAGACGCGCTTGTTTTCAATGGCGTACGCCTCCACAAGAGCGTGTGCGGTGTCGGCATTGATACCCGTTTCCTTTGCGGTCGCATCGGTCACGTATTTCGGATTGGAGTAATGGAGTAAGTAATCAAGCTCGATGCTCTTGGTCTTGCCGCTTTTTACGTTGAAGATCAACGCTTCCAAATCGTATTTTACGGTGCCGCTATAGGAGCTGTGCATCAAAATGTCATACTCCTTGGCGTCCTCCTCCAAGAGGGTCTCCGTTTGGATCAGCACGTTGCCATCGGGCATAACGATCATGGCGGTGGCGGAGGCGCCTGCCGGGACGGTGTAGGAGGAAACAAAGGCGAGCTTCTTGCTATACACGTGAAAGCTGTTAGTGTAAAACGTATAATAGTAAGAGTCGTTATAATGATCGAATCTGGGCAATGCCATCATGTCGGGGTAGTCGCAGGCGTAAGCGAACCGCCCATTTGCGTCAGGCAGATAGCATTTTCCGTCAAAGCGGACCATGTCGTACACCGTCTCGGGGGAAGCTTCTCCCGCCGCCTCTGCAAAGACCTCACCGTTTGCGTTGTATAAGAAGGTTTTTTTCACCCTGCCCGTTGTCTCTTTTTCCGTAAGCAGGAAGAAATAGTCTCCCGCCACGCTCTCTCGAACGGCGATCTCATAATCGATCCCATCGGGCTCGACCAAAAAGAGAACGGCCTTCTCCGTCTCGACGTTAAACACCGTGTGCTTTACGTTCTTCGCGCTTTGGCTGGTGTCGGTCAGGTAAAGGTAATGACCCGTGGCATCCTCAAAATCGGTGGCGAGCAGCGAGGCCATAATATCGCCGCGCTGTACGGGGGGCACGCTCGGGGTATATTTCGCGTCGCCCTGCAGAAAAGCACCGATGGATTCCGTCTCCGTCTTGCCACAGCCCGCAAGAAGCATAAGAAGCGCAAGTGAAAGGGAAACGATGGCAAGCATTCTTTTTTTCATGATTTTTCTCCTTTTAGGTCAAAAACGCAAAAAGACCCTACTCGTCAGCAGGGCCTTTTTTTGGGGCTTAGGCATCCTTCTTGTCAAGGATCTTCTCGCCGTCGTAGTAGCCGCACTTCTTGCATACACGGTAAGCAAGATTGTACTCGCCGCAGTTGGGGCACTTAGCCATAGCGGGAGCGTCGAGCTTCCAGACGCTGGAGCGTCTCTTGTCTCTGCGAGCCTTCGAAGTTTTAGTCTTTGGTACTGCCATTGTTGCAACCTCCTATAACAGTTCACTGTATTTTAATCTTTTTTGGTTGTGAAACCCGTGCCTTAGTCCTCGCCGCCGTCTGCCTTCATCTTTTCGAGGAGCTTGCGCAAGGGCTCCAAACGAGGGTCGATCTCTTTCGTTTCGCAACCGCAATCCCCGTGGTTCAGGTTTTTGCCGCACTTAGGGCAAAGTCCCTTGCAATCCTCACGGCACAAAAAGCGGAAGGGAAAGGAAAGTGCCAAGACCTCAAGCAGGAGCTCGTCAACGTCGAGGAAACCGTCTTCCACGACCACCAGCTCGTCGATGCGGTCCTCGGTAAGCCCCTCCGTCATTTTAGGAGTGACCACCGTGCGCTCCACATCGAAGGAGAAGCTGCCCGATACGTCTTCAAGGCAACGCGCGCAGGGCGCGACGTAATCGACCGATAAGGTCAGTACCATCCGAATGTACCCCGCAGTATTGGTAATGGTACCCAACACACGCACAGGGGAAGGGAAACGGACGTCGGTGAGACCCGAAAAATGATCGCCCGAGTCAGTTTTAGGCTCCAGCAGAAAGTCTACGGGAACCGTGCGGCACTCGTCCGCAAGCAACGCTCTCAGATCCAATTTCATAAGGCCACCCGATTTCTACGGTTATTTTTTGCTATCGCATAACCGTACACATCATTATACATAATTTTTTCAGCTTTGTCAAGGTGTAAAGCGATATTTTTTCGAGATTTTTTGAGATTTTTACAAAAAAATTAAAATAATTTGTTTGACATTTCATCGCCCATGTAGTACAATGGAAGGGAAGATCTTTCTTACGGAAAATGGAGGACAAATACTGTGAAAATGTTTGCTCGGATGATGAAGGTGTCACTTTGCGTGCTTTTGGCCGTACTGTTTTGCGCCGTCATCTTTCGTATCGTGATACAAGAAAATTATCCCCGCGACACCGTTCGCTTCGTCTCCACCGAGGCGCTCAAAGCGTATTATGCCGAAAACGGCACGCCGGATGCCTACACCCAAGAGCTTCGCACCCCCTACGAGGACCCCAACAGTGGCAAGTTCTCAGCCGACGGCCTTGTTCTCATTCCCGATGCCTCTCACATTCAGTTTACCGTAAGGAACAACAACAGCGCAATGAAGGCTATGGCGGAAAAGTATAAGCTCCCCCAGGTGCCTCCCGCTAAGGAAGGGGCGTTCCGCTACACCCTGTCTGTGAAGTATAACGGCGAAAAGGATTTTGTGGTGTACGAGCCATCCTATCACGCCGAAAGCACCGCTTATATGTACCGCTACACCCGCCTTGCCTTTGACGGCGTTTCCTTTGAGGACGTGGCCTATATGCGCGTGGACATCTACTATGAGGATAAAACGGAGGCTTACGGCCATATTCCCGTGTACGAGACCACCTTTGAGTACGAGGGTAAGCTTTACCCCTATGAGACCAAGCCTTATGCCATCCCCAAGGAGGAATTGTCCGAATGATACTGTTTGAGACCGTCTCTCGCGGCAACCGCAAGAGTGCATGGGGCGTGTTCGGCCTGTTCATGGGTCTTGCGCTTCTCGGATTTCTGGCTATGAATTTTAATATCGGAAAGCCCATTATCGCGCAGGTCGTTCTTCTCGTTTCTCTCATCGCCGCCGCTTACGTGCAGATTCGCTTTATCTCTACTGCCTTTGTTTATCAAGCGATCAGAGAGGAAGAGGGGGATTTTCTCGTTATCAGCCGTCGACAGGGAAAGAAATCGGTGGCGGCGTGCAAGCTGTCCTTGCGGCACCTTCAATGGGTCAAGGACGTGGATACTCGCATCGCGCCCGCCACCTTGGTCGAGGGCGTTGCCGTTTCTAATTACTCTGCTTATCTTTTGTCCGATACCTATTCGCTGGCCTATTTTGACGACGGAAACGACCGTGTTATGATTCGGTTTAATGCCGACGAAGCCTTTCTCACCGCCCTTGCCGCCTATGAAAGCAAGGAAACGGAGGAGACGACCGAAGAGGTGACGGAATAATGTTGCCGTCTCATGATACAGTGGAGATGAAAGCTTTGGTATCACCCCTGTGACGTACCGTCGTCTTGCACGCGGCGAGTTCGACACACGGCTATACGTAGATATGCGGTCGGGGGAAGACTGAAAATACGACGTAAAAACAGACCGCATTTTGCAAAATGCGGTCTGTTTTTCTTACCACTCCACCAAAAGAACGGTGTTTTTGTCAAGCCGCGTAACGGCGGGAGACCAGGAGAGCAGTCGCTCGTCATCGATGGCGTGATACCTCGCCTTTTCGGCAGGAATACCTTCAAAGCAAAGCTCTTGCGCCTTGCCCGTCAGATTGGAGATGAGAAGCGCGTGGTGCTCTCCGTCTGAGGCGGCGAGGGCGTATAGCCCTTCTGTGTCACAGCTTAGCGCGACCTGCTCTCCCAAGCGAAAAAGGGTATTAAACGCCACCATAGTGTAGTAGCCCTGAATGGGCTTGCACTTGATGGGGTTGAACAGAGGACAGTAGGGAGCGTTGGCAATGCGCATATCGTAAATGCAACAGAGAGAGGGATTCGCGTTTTGCATGGCGATCATTACCGCCGCAATCTCCGCCGCGTGGTGACCCGTGCCAAGCTCGTTCGCGAAGGGATCCCACTCGTTGAGATGAGTCTCAAGCTCGCCGTAGCCCAGCGCTGCCAGCTCGTTATGGATCCATTTATCCATGGCAACGATGGTTTTTACGTCGTTGTAGCAATGCCAAGAGAAAAAGTCGATAGGGGCGCCCGTCTCCTTCAGTCGGGTGAAAAAGTCCCGCATAAACTTGATACGGTAGACCTCCATTTTTGCGGGCTCCTCGCCTACGGCGGATTTGTAGAAGCCTGTGCAGCCGTAAGCGCCTACCTTGACGTTGGGGTGGTGCTTCTTTAACAGCTTGGCCGTGGTGACGTACAGGTTAAAGTATTTCTCAGGCTCAAAGTCCCAAAGGTAGGGGGGATTGTCGGGCTCGCCCCAGATCTCCCAATAGGTGATCTTATAATGAAAGCCGTCAGCCCATCCCTTGGTGTAATGGCGCACGATATGCTCGCAAACGCTCGCCCACTTGTCTACGTCCTCGGGGCATTTCGCCAAATAATTCTTGACCGCGCCCGCGTTCTCAATGGTTTCGCCGAGACGGTAATAGGGCTCTACCCCCGCCTTGTAAAGCTGGGCAAGGAGAAGATCGGTAAAGGTGAAATCGTAGCTTGCGGGATCGTCCGCGTCGGCGCTCATGTCGCGGAAAATATTGTGAATGTCTACGTATTTTCCGCCACCAAAGGGACCGTTCACGTCATGCAGACGGGAATAGGGAATGCCCGCCTCGGTCAGGTAATGGAAAAACACGTCACTGGCGTTCGAGGTCACGGGAGGCTGACCGCCGCCGTGCATGGGTTTTATTTTCCCGATTTTTTCGCTTGTGCTTACAGTTATGGTTGCCATAATAGCCTCCTTAGGTTTTTATCACCATCATTGTATCATAAATTACTGTTTTTGCAATACCGCTTTCTACGAAAATTTTTCGAAGCTTGCCTTTTGTTTGGGAAGGATTGTGATACACTGTTTACATCAAAGAAAAGGGAGGAAGCGACGACAGTGCCATGAAGACCATGGCGAAAAAGTATAAGCTCCCCGAGATCGCCCGCCACCTTGGTCGAGGGCGTTGCCGTCTCATGATACGGCGGAGATGAAAGCTTTGGTATCACCCCTGTGACGTGCCGTCGTCTTGCACGCGGCGAGTCCGACACACGACTGTGCAAAGATATACGATCGTAAGAAGACTGAAAACGGCGCTGATGGCAGACAGGACCTGCTGGGCATAGACAGAAAGGCCAAGAAAACGGTTTCCTGCCGCCTGGATATGCTCCAGCAGACGGCTGCAAACAAGGGTGGTCAAAAACCCCGCAAGACCGCCGAGGATGCTTTGGAAGGATAGCGCCGCCATTCGCATTTTTGACGGTACGTAGTCGTACATCAAATTGATCATGGAGCTGTTAATACCCGCCATGGCGGTGTAGTGTAAGGCGAAATATATGATAAACATTACATGACCGTTAGAGGGAACGGTGAAGACACCTGTCAAGGCGGAAAGGGCTTGTATGCCAAAGCACAGCACCAGCATTTTCGAAAAAGAATATTTGTCGGCAAAACGACCCATAGGTCTGGAAGCTAACACGCGGCTAAGGCTTCCTATCGCACTGACTACTGAAACAAAGAGCATAGAAAAGCCAAGCTCCTTGTTCTGATAACTGCCGAAAAAGGGAGTGACAGAGCTGTTGATCATGTGCCAAAGCACGGAAACGAGTATGACCTTCAGCATGCTCTTGTTTCTGACGAGGTCGCGAATCTTCACTTTTTCCCGTTGCACGGTCTCTTTGGAGACCGTTTTTTCTTTGGAGAGCACCATGGATAGGGTGTGAAGAACGCACATGACGAATACGGTGATGGAGAGAAGAATGAAGGAGCCTCTTTGATCGCCCTTTGCATCGTAATGGTCAATCACCGCACTCATCGTGAAGGTGAACGCCATGCCTGAAAGCAGGGAAACGATTTCTTTGTTGGCGGTAAAGATACCGCGCTTGTGGTTATCCACTAAGGCCATAAACCAGTTGATCTTTGCGGCGTGAATGGCGGCAGAGATTAAGTGGCCCGTAAGCAGACAGCCGCCAAGGACAATGGCGCGCATGCCCGGGGCAATGGGAACGAAGGGCGTAAGATACAAAAAGGCGAACAAAAGCTGATTGATCGTGTGACCGATGACGACGATGCGCTTGACAGAGCGGAGATTCATCATTGCGAGTGCTGCCAGCTGTGCTACCGCGGCACAGGAAGCGAGAGAGGAAATGATACCGGTCGCGCTGTCAGATATGCCCACGGCATCGGTCAGACGGGCAAGGTATGCGCCGCCGATCAGAATGGAGATAAGATATTCCAGTGTCGCCTCAACAATATAGCAAATACGACTTTTTTTGTAAAGATCCTTCATAAAACCTCTCTTCGTTCAGCCGGGGTGATGTTGCTTTCATAGATTAGGTGCGGTGATATAGGAGTAAAAGTATCGCTTTGACGCAACGCCTTGACCGTAAACGGTTCTTTTGCTTTGCTTCACCATTGTATCATAAATTCGCGCTTTTGCAATAGTGTTTGCTACGAAAACTTTTCGAAAAAAGCCTTTTCTGCTTGCTTTTTCGCAGGCGGTGTGATACACTGATAGTATCCAATGGGAAGGAGGGCGCAGCGTGATCACCTTGTCTAAATTGGCACAGCTTGCCCATGTGTCCATTTCCACCGCTTCTAAGGCATTTTCGGGCAGTCACGAGGTTAACGAGCAGACGAGAGAGCATATCTTCGCCTTGGCAAAGGAACACGGTGTTTTCAAAAAATTCTATAATACCAAATACCCACAGCTGGTCATCGCTGTCATTGTACCGGAGTTCAAAGGCGGACATTACGGGCCCTTTCTCGATGCTTTTCGAAAATGCCTCCAAGAGAGAGGGTGCGCAATGACGGTCACGACCGGTGAGTTTTCTTCCGAGGAAAGCAAAAGAGTTTACGATTATTACTCCAATTATACCGACGTTGACGGCGTGATCTTGATAGATAGTCAGATCCCCTTCCAAAACGAGCTGACTGCTCCTACCGTGGTTCTGAGTTCGGGCGATGTGCAATGCGACGTGATGACGGATTATGACAGTGCCTTGGAGAAAGCTCTCGTTTATTTTGGGAGCAAGGGCGTTTCTGACATTGGAATCTTGACGGAACGAAGAACGGGAAGGAAACTGGATAGATTTAAGGCTGCCATAGAAAAAATTTGCGGCGCGGTAGACGATCGGTATATTGTGGTTTCAGACTTGCGCTTTGAAGAGTGCGGGTATGAGTGTATGATGCGGTTGATCGAGGCAAATACTGTTCCTCGTGCCATCCTGTGTGGCTATGATGAGATTGCCATAGGAGCTATGCGCGCCCTTGCGGAGCGTGGATTTTCTGTTCCCAAGGATGTGGCGATCATAGGCTGTAACGATATTCCCTCCTCCTCCTATACCGTTCCCTCTCTCTCCAGCATTGATTTCCGTCGCGCTGATTGCGCCGCTTTGGCTGTGGAAATTATGCTGAGTAAAATATTTTCCCGTCCGCTACCCAAGGAAAGACGGGTGGAAGCCATTCTTCGCCTTCGCGATTCCACGAATATCGAGGAATAAAAAAGAAAAGCGCACTTGTCTTGCGGCAAGCGCGCTTTTGTTATGCGTTCTATATCAGGAGTTTTGCAGAGAATCGTAGTAGTCGAAGATGGCGTCAAACACGCCAAGCTCCAAAAGACGCTCCATCACGACGTTGCCAACTACGGCATAGCCGAGGGCGTTGGGATGGACCGCATCACCAAGGAACACATCGGAGACCTTGCCGTTCGTAATATTGTCTTGGTTTGACTTGATGACAGAGTAGGAAAGACCCGCCAGGTGGTATGCTTCGGAAGAGGAGAACTCCGTGCCCATGTTGATGTATCTGTCACCAAACTCCTTCGTCAGCGCGTCGTTGAGTCCCTTGCGGGAGGCGGTGGTGCCGGTGTGTGTGCTGATGATGAGATATTCCTTCGTGCCGTTGGCGGCGATGATCTCACGCGCCTGCTTGATCAGCTCGGCGGCGTCCTTGTAACCGCCGTTCTGCCCCATAAAGATGATGCAGAACTGACCGTCGTAGGCATCCGCGCCCGAGGTCACGATGCGCGCCCCCTTGGCAAGCGTCACGGTGTTCGTGCCGCCATCGGTGCGGGTAAAGGTATAACGTAGGTAGGAATAGTCGCAAAGCTGAATGATTTCGCCCGCAGGCGTTTCGGGAGCGAGAGCTGCGGTGATCTTTCCCGTTACCGTCACTGTATTACCGAGGGCGTCCTTGCCCGTGATCTTCACGTCGTTGACCGTTCTGCCACCCTCTTGGGTCTGGCGCAGAATACCGAGACGGCCGGTATTGGAAAACTGACCGATCTTGATGGCTACGCTGCCGCTCGTCAGGGTGACCGCCTCGTCAAGGTACAGGTGATAGGTGTCAGAGCCGGCTCGTGCGGCAATGACGTTGGAGGGCTCGCCGCCCACGCCGCAGTTGTTGGTAACCACTCCGGCCCCCGTCTTGGCAAGGATCAGCCTTTGCAAGACCTTTACGTAATCACTGCCGTTTGCCGTGCTGCCCAACGCGAAAAGATTAATACCGTTGGCTTGCGCCGTGGACACATTCGTGCCGTGGGCACCTGCCGTCAGGGAGTCGCCCCAACAAACGAAATCGGTCAAAAGGGAGTCTACGTGGCTTTTGTCTGCCGCATTGGGGATCTTCTTATAGACCACCTCCACGGGGAAGGAGGACGCCACGCCCTCGAGGTAAACGTCACGGGTATAATAGCCCGTCACCGTAGGTGTGAGAATCTTATAGGAGTCACCGTTCAATAGAGTGAGCTTGCGGGGCGAGGCAACGGCGTTGCCCGCTTCGTCTACGAAGCTTACGGTAACGGTAATTTTAACGGGAAGAGACAAAGCTTGATCCACCGCCTTTTCTACGTCGATTTTGGGAGAGTTTTTCGTGAGATCCTTTACTGCCTTTTCGGCGTCCGCCAGCTGAACGGCAAAGAGGGCGCCGTAGCGGGAAATATCAATGCCGTGTTGCTTAATGAGGTCTGCCAGATGCGCTCTTGCGCTTTGGCCGTTGTAAAGGGAATCGGCATTGCCGTACACCTTTGGCATATCCGTGGAGTTGAAGGCAATACCGTTCTCGGCGCAGAAGGCCTCCGCCGCACTCCCCGCCTTACCGTAAACGGTAAAGCCCGATATTTTGGTGGGCGTGCCGTTTTTGTCCACGTATCCCAAGGCGTAGTCACCGATCTCGGTCACCGTCTCGGGCACGTATACGTGTAAAAGTGTGCCGTGGGTATAGATCGCCTTTTCCATCAGATAGGTGACGGAGGAGGGAATGGACAGAACGGAGGGCATATAATCCTCGTTCAGCTTGTACATGGTGGTCTTTTCCCTGTCCGCGTAGATAAAGTCGCCGTCCACCACGTCGGGCAGGGTGATATAAAGCTTTGCCGTCATGGGAAATGGCGTTTCGTAGCCGTCGGGCACGGAGAAGGCTACCATTACGGTATGAGTGCCTATCTCCGTTTTGTCGTTGCCGATGTAGGTGGCCGTTACCCCCTCGGGCAATTCTCCCTTTACGAAGATGCTGTGCGGCTTGCCCGTATAGGCAACGTAGGCGCTCTCAAAGGAGATGCCGCTCATATCGATCTTCTTGCTCCCCTCGTCCTCGGTGGTGTCGTCGCCACCGTCGGGGGTGTCGGGTGCCGTGTCACCGTTATCAGGGGTGTTGGGCACCGTGTCGCCGTTATCGGGCGTGTCGGGTGCGGTGTCACCGTCGTCGGGTATTTCAGGTGTCTGTCCGTCGTCAGGGGTGTCGCCCGTGTCGTTACAGGCAAGAAGGGCAAAGGTCATGAAAAGACAAAGGGTGAGCAAAAGAAGCTTTTTCATCGCAATATTCCTTTGTTTTTATTTTTTTCGCCTGCCGGCGTGGAAAAAATATTCAAGAAGCGACTTCCTCGGCCTTTTTTCTCTCGGGAATGAGGAAGATAAAGACCAAAGAGGAGAGGAGCAGAGCGAAGGGGTAGAATAAGAAGGGGATCACGTCAAAGGCGGTCAGGGCAAAGCCCATCTCGCTTACCGCCGCCAAGGCCACCAGCATCTGCGCGCCGTAGGGGATGATGCCTTGGAAAATGCAGGAGAAGGTGTCGAGAATAGAAGCCGTCTTGCGAGGGGTGATGCCATACACACCGCTCATTTCCTTAGCAATGGGGTTGGCCATCACGATGGCAACCGTGTTGTTTGCGGTGGCGATGTCCATCACACCCACCAAAAGCCCCATACCAAGCTGGCCGCCGCGCTTGCCGTGGAAGACTCGCTTGATGCCCGCGAGCAAAAGCTCGAAGCCGCCGCGCTTTCGGATGAGAGCGCAAATGGCAGAGACCAGAATGGCGATCATGGCCGTCTCAAACATGCCGCTTGCTCCCGAGCCCATGCTTTTCAAGAGAGCGGGAACGGTGACGGCAGAGGTGGCAAGCATGATCACACTGCCCGTCAGAATGGCGACGATCAGTACAAGAAATACGTTGATGCCGATGAGACCACCGATCAAAACCAAAATATAGGGAATAATTTGAAGCAGATGGAACTCCTTCGTCTCAATAGGGCTGATGTCCGCCCCGAAGGAAAGGAGGAGGATCAGGGCAATCGTAACCAGTGCCGCGGGAACCACGATAGCAAAGTTGGTGCGGAACTTGTCCTTCATCGCGCAGCCCTGACCCGAGCAGGCGGCAATGGTGGTATCCGAAATAAAGGAGAGGTTGTCGCCGAACATGGCACCGCCCACCACTGTGCCCACGCACAGGGGAAGGGAAAAGCCCGTGGCACTCGCCACCGCCACCGCGATGGGGGTGATGAGGGTGATGGTACCCACCGAGGTGCCCATGGCGGTGGAAATAAAGCAAGCCACAACGAACAGCACCAAAACGGCGAAGCGAGGAGGAATGAAGGAAAGGAAAAAATACGCCACGCTCTCCGCGCTGCTTCTGCCCACCACGCCGACGAAAATACCCGCCAGCAGGAAAATGAGAAGCATGGTGACGATGTTCTTGTCTCCCACGCCCTCGCCCATCGCCGTCAGCTTTTCATCCAAGGACGTTTTTCTGTCCTGCAAGCAGGCGACGCCGAGCGCCACCAGAAAAATGACCACCACGGGCACGTCGTAAAAGCCCATCGGTATCTTCATAATATACTCAAACGTAATGCCCAGTCCCAAATACAGCACCAAAAATATGCCGATGGGCAACAGTGACCAAAGCTTTTTCTTGTCCATAACAACCTCACAAAATAAAAAAGTATACTTAAAAACAGCGCGGTGCTTCTTAATTATAGCAGAAGAAAAGAAATTTTTCAACAGCAAAAACAAAAATCGTAAAAAAACAAAAGAAAATCCCCCTTTGCTATTGCAAAACCCAATTTTTTGTGCTACAATAATACCGCACACGCCTGCATAGTTAAATGGATATAACAGCCCCCACCTAAGGGGCAGTTGTGAGTTCGATTCTCGCTGCGGGTGCCAAAAAATCGACAAGCGGCAGCTTGTCGATTTTTTATCCAAGCCGATAAGGCTTGGCATGGAATCAATGCCAAAGGCATTGCATGGCATTCCGCGAAGCGGATTTTCCCGCTTGCTTGATTCTATATATCCTTCAGATGATTCTATGCACGCCCTCGGCGTGCTTTTTCTTTACTTTTGGCAATTATTTTTCAACAACATCTTTACTTTTTGGCGACAATGTGTTATAATAAGTAAAGAAAACGGAGGTGCTATATGTATTCTTACGAAGGCTTAAATAATTTGCTGAAAGCAAAAAGCATGAAAAAGTCAGAGCTTACCCTAAAGCTCGGTATATCATCCCGCACCGTTGCGAAAATCGGCAAAGGTGAAAAACTTTCCGATAATGTCATTGCTCGCTTGTGCGGTTTCTTTGGTTGCGAAAAAAAAGATATATTTATCGAGATATGCGACAATAAAATACTGCAAGTGTTAAGAGAAGAAAAATATGCCAAAATCAGCGGTGGACTTTATCACGAAACGCAAGTACGGCTTGCGTATAATTCTAACCGCATTGAAGGCAGTAAGCTTTCGGAAGACCAAACCCGTCTCATATTTGAAACGAATACTATCGGAGCGGAACAGGGCGTTCCTGTTGACGATATTATTGAAACGGCAAATCACTTTCGTGCGATCGATTATATTATTGGCTGCGCCGAAGAGGTTTTGACGGAAGAGATCATCAAAACGCTACACAAAATATTAAAGACAGGTACGAAAGATTCTTACCTTTCTTGGTTTCATGTCGGAGAATATAAAGCAAAGCCCAACGTTGTCGGTGGAGAAGAAACAACTCCCCCTGCTAAGGTCGCCGAGAAAATGAAAAAACTTCTTTCTTCTTACACCCAAAAGACCGACATAAGCATTCAGGACATCATCCAATTTCATCATGATTTTGAAAAGATCCATCCCTTCCAAGACGGAAACGGTAGAGTTGGACGACTGATAGCGTTCAAGGAGTGCCTGCATTTTCATATCGTTCCGTTTATCATTGAAGATAGCAAAAAGCTGTTTTATTACCGTGGATTAAAGGAATGGAATCGGGAACAAGGATTTCTCACCCAAACCTGCCTCGACGGTCAAGACACTTACAAAGCGTTGTTAAGGTATTTCGATATACCTATCAACGAGTAAAACCCATACAAGATAAAATAAAAAAGCATGGCAGAAAATAAAATCACTGAAAAAGGAGTCAGATCATGTCGATTACGGTTTTGGAACAGATTCCCGGGTGCATGAAGCACGGTAAATTTACAAAGGACGACCTTCGCCCCGTTGAGATTTCGGGGGATGCCGAGGCAAGGCTTCTTTCCCAAATGGCCGCGTGGACGCTGGTAAAAAGAGAAGACACCAAACTGAGCCATGAGGATATGGGCGACTACGACTACGACAGCGAGGTGACGAGGACCTCTTTGCTTGACCTGAAGAACGAATGTATCGTTGCCCACGGCAATCTAAAAGGTCTGTTACATAGCGGCATCATCTTCTTTACAGACGGCAAAAAGCCAATCGGAGAAGCTGAGTACAGCAGTAGCTACGAAAATGGGCGTTCCACCTATTATACGAAAACCAAATATTCTCTCGTAAAGGAAAGCGGCGTGACGGTGCTTGGCGGCGTCGTTTACAAGGCAAAGGACGCCAACCCCTACCACGCGGTGCATTTTGTTCCCCACGACCTACAGAGTGTGGAGCTGCACCCCGACACCGAGGAGATCAGAGAGAGCGCCTTTGCGAACAACAAAGCACTGGAGAGCATCCTGCTTCCCGACAAGGTCGGTCGCATCGAGGACAAGGCGTTTATGGGTTGCACCGCCTTGAAGGAGGTGCGCCTTGGCGATGGCTTGCGGGTCATTGGCATCGAAGCCTTTAAGGATTGCGTGGCACTTGAGCGCATCAGCATCCCGGGCGGCGTTACGGTGATCGGATCGGGCGCCTTTGAATGGTGCAGAAGTCTTTCGTCGATCACCTTGCCCGATTCGGTGACGAGCCTTTATAGTCGCGCCTTTGCTTATTGTAAATCCTTGAAGAAGGTCAAGCTCTCGAGAGGCATGAAGGAGATCAGCCACAACGTTTTTTACGGCTGTGAGTCCCTTGAGACCGTCGACATTCCCGAGGGCGTGGAAACCATCGGAAGTGAAGCCTTTAAGGATTGCGACTCCCTGCGGAGCTTGAGGCTTCCCGCCACCCTCGCGCGGCTCAATACGGATAGCTTTCCGGGATGCGGAAGCCTAGTAGAGTTCATTACCGATAAGATACCGCCTATTTACAACGGCTTCCAAGACTATTCTGCCGAGAAGTGGGGAATACGTTTCCATAGCGGCGAAAGCGACTTGAAGCAGGACGACGACTTCATCTTTTTGGAAGAGGAGGAGCCCCTCCTGATCGGATACCGCGGTAAAAGCATGAATATCACCCTGCCGAAGGACTACAAGGGGAAGAAGTACCGCATCAGGGGGTCTGCCTTTAAGCGTAGCTCGGTGACCTCTATCACCGTTCCCGAGGGTATGACGGAGCTTGACGAATATGCCTTTGCCTATTGCAAAACACTCAAAACGGTGGTGTTTCCCCAGGGGATGACCGAGATCCCCAAGGGCGTGTGCTTCTGGTGTGAGGGCCTTGAAAGCGTGACCCTTCCGGGCGGTCTCGTCACCATCGGCGAGGATGCCTTTAATAGATGCGGCCTGAAAACGCTCACCGTTCCCGATAGCGTGACGACCGTGGGTAAAAGCTCTTTTTCGGGCTGCTCGTCGCTCGGCGAGGTGAAGCTCGGTGCGGGTGTGGAGACGCTTGCCATCGGGTGCTTCTACGGTTGCTCCTCTCTTGAAGCCATCGTCGTTCCCGATGGTGTAACCGAGCTCGGCACCGTTGCCTTTAAGGAATGTACGTCTCTCAAATGCGCGAAGCTACCCGATACCGTCAAAGTGGTCGGACATTCCGTGTTTGAGAAATGCACCTCGCTCACCTCGCTTCCCGAGGGACTTACGGTGGTGACAAATTATATGTTTGAGGATTGCACCGCCTTGACGACGGTGGACATCCCCGAAGGAGTGAAGAAGCTTAGCTATCGCGCCTTTGCGGGATGCAAAAGCCTCAAAACGGTCACCGTTCCCGCCTCCCTCCAGTGCATTGAGGGAAAGGTGTTTTTGGACTGTAAAAAGCTGTACGAGGTGCATTTTGCGAAGGGGAACCAGTGGTACTCGTCCTTCCAGAATCCTCTTTCCGCCGCCAACTATTTTAGACAGAACCACGACACCGAAAAAACAATGGGCTTCGTTCACTAAAACAAGAAAAAAGACCGCATCGCGGTCTTTTTTCTTTACTCGTGCTCGCTCTCGCTCTTTTGCTTGCTACGAGCGCGCTTCTCTTTGATTTCTTTTATAATCTGCGGCAAGGATACGAGGGTGAACAGCACACAGACGATGCCGAACGCCACCGCGAGGCGTGCCCAGACGTTGGCGGGCAGAACGTTGGCGAGCGAATCACCCGGCGTGCCTGCGGCGAGGTACATAAAGTTGGCGTCGGGGATGTGCAAGTTGGCGTAAATGGCGAGACCGGCAAGTATGGCAAGCATGGCAAACGGCTTGTAGACCTTTCTAAAATCGGGGCGGAAGCCATGCACGAAGGTCATATAAAACACGCCGAGCATCGGCAGAATATGCTCAAGCCAGAAGGAATAGTATCGGTAGTGCCCAAGACCCACCCTCGTAATGACCGCAGGAGTAAAGAGGGGAATGAGCCCCAGCGTGAGGGTGACGTAAAAGGCAACGTCGTATAAATGCTTGTTCTTCTTGATCAGCATAAAGGCGGCAATATACGCCGTCCATTCACAGACCTGCAAGGGAAGAAAGGTCATCATCTGCGTGCCGTCCTGGCTGTTGCCCACGTAAAGCAAACGCCAGTAGTAGGAGCATTCGTTGAAGATCAGAAGGACGCCCAGAAGCGTGCGGAAGGTGTCCTCGTGCTTCCACGCGCGGAGCTTGCCTCTGTAACGGTAGACGAGAAAAATGCCCACGGCAAGCAAAAAGATAGGCAACAGGTGCGCGAGGGAGAAATATTTGAAAACGGGCGTTTCACTATACCCGAAAAAGCCCTCGCTGTGATATTCGTAGGTAAAGTCTTCCATAGTGTTGTCCTCCACGTTGCGTTTGACTATATACTACTCCTTTTTTTCGGTTTTGTCAAGAGGACGGCTTTTTTCCATTTTTACAAGAAAACAGAGCGAAACGGCTTGCCGTCTCGCTCTGTTCTTGTATAACGAAAACCCCGCCATAGTGGCGGGGTTCAAAAGAGGCTTTGCCGATGAA
>JAZRGD010000018.1:0-9434 GCA_045644045.1 Eubacteriales bacterium | reverse complement strand
TATGTAAACGTAATACATCGTTCTCCTTTCGCCCGAGATCCCACCTTCGCGTTGCTCGGCGCTTTTTCGTCCGTGTCATCCTGAGCGTAGTCGAAATCCGAGCATAGCGAGGATCAAACGGTGCGTAGCATCGTTTGGGATCTCGGACGAAAAAGTTCGATTCCGCTTCGCTCCACTCAGGATGACACGGGCGATGCTACTGTCTATGTGTCATCCTGAGCGGAGGGCGTAGCCCGTAGTCGAACCCGTAGGGCGATGCGAAGCATCGGGATCTAGTATGCCAAAAACGGGGGTTGTAAAGTCAAAAGGTATATTTTATTTTGTGCTATAAAAGTTTTGAATTTTTACCTTAGGGCATTTGGATAGATTCGCGATGCTTTTCTCCACCCATTCATCATATAGTTTAATTTTGTTGTGAGATGGCAGAATAACGTTTGTTCCCAAGAATATGCTGTCCCAAACAAAAGTATATTCCTTCTGATTTTTCATTCTTATGTAAGCAACAACACTTTCGTCAGTAAATTTCACAACAATACTGCTTACATCGTCATATCGCAGTATTTTAATTCCTGCTTGCTCGATGGCTACTACACGTTTTTCAGTGATCGTTATTCCATAATTAAAACGGAAATAAGTAGCGACAAGAATTACAACACCAAGCAGTAAACATAAAATCGCCAGAGCATAGTTATGATCTTCAGTAATAAAAGCTCCTGCCATTAAAACGAGCAATGTCAACAAAAATGCAACACCAATCATAAATAGCCAAAGCTTTCGATATTTGATTTTCATTTTGACTTTCATCAAGGCTGCTCCTTTCGATATGTTATACTAAACTGCTGTAATTTGTATTTTCGAGTATTGCTCAAAACTCACATTTGTCCTTATGCGTTCTCCTTTGCGGTGGTGATGGAGGCGATGAGTCTGCGCCGTATTGAACCGCATTTGTTGCGTAAATCCTTGTAGGTTATTTCTGTTATTTTACCTTTTCTAAAAATCAGTTCAAGCCAATATTCGGTTTCCGAACACTCTTTTAAGGAGATTTCCAATTTATTTATAAAATCGGCTTTGCTCTGTGCGTATTTTGCTTCGTGGATATTTGCTCCAACCGATGATGAAGAACGGACTATTTGATTGATGTAAACAGAGCAACCCTTGATTTCATCGCACAAATCGGATATTTGGATTGCAAATTCTATAGCGTCCTCTCGTAGTTGGTTCTTATTATCGGTCATTTGATAAAAATCCTTTCTTTTTGTCGATATGTTCGCCTATGGCGAACTCGATATATTTCTCGCTATGCTCGAAATTCGATATATGCTCACTTTGTTCACATTCGATATAGATATGTGCCACCGCTTGCCCCGCAGGGCATATCGAGTTGCGAAGCAACATATCGAGCCGCAGGCTATATCGAGTGACACGAAGTGGCACATATCGATGTTGAAACTATTGTTTGCAGAGACAAACAATAGTTTCAACGTGTCCCGTTCTGGGGAACAAATCAAACGGCGTGACCTCGGACATCGTATAGCCGTGGTCACAAAGAATTTTCGCGTCACGAGCCAAGGTATCGGGATTGCAAGAAATATAAAGGATCTTCGGCACGCGCAGCGTGTTGGCTAAGTATGTGAGGAGGTCGGGTGTGCTTCCCTTCCTTGGGGGGTCGAGGATGACGCCGCTTGGGCGGTAGTCTTCCCCCAGCACCTTTTTTACCGAGGCAAAGAGGGTGTGGGCGTCTCCCGCGTCGGCGCAGAGAAAGCGAGCGTTTTCTATGCCGTTGTTCTTTGCGTTTTTCGTGGCGCATTCCACGGCGGAGGGCACGATCTCCACTCCCACCACCGAGCGCACCGGGTGCGCCATAGAAAGACCGATGCTTCCCACGCCGCAATACAGATCGAGAATATCGTCATTTTGATCGAAGCCCGCCAGCGCGGCACCCTTTTCGTAAAGCAGGGTGGCGGCGGCGTGATTGACCTGATAGAAGGAGGCGGGAGAGAGGGCGAGACGCACGCCGCAAAGGGTGTCGTAGAGATGGGTATCCCCCCACAGGTGGCGATAGTCGTCGGAGCAAATAACGTTGGTGTTTTCACGGTTGACGTTGAGATATACCCCTGTGATCTCGGGATGCTTTGCCGTAAGGTAGGAGAGGAAGGCATCCTTTTTCGGCAAGGTATCGCCGTTGCCTACTATGGTAAGAAGCACCCTTCCCTCGGTGCTGAGGCGGAGATAGATATGGCGCAAAAAGCCCTGTCCCGTGCTTTCGTCATAGGGCGTGACTCCGTTTTCATTGCAAAAAGCCAGAACACTCCCTACGATGGGGGAAAATTCGGGGGCTTGCAGGGGGCAATCCACCGCCTCGCAAAGGCGATGGCTTTTGGCGGCAAAGAAGCCGGCGACGCACTTACCCTCCTTATCGGGAGCGACGGCGTATTGGGCTTTATTGCGATAGCCCGTTTCTCTATCGGTGGATACAAGGGGAGCGATCACGGCATCGGGCAAGCCCGCCTTTCGAAAGGCATGGCGGACGTAGCTTTCCTTCAGCTCCTTTTCGTGGGCGTAGGACACGGCGGAATAGGCACAGCCGCCACAGCCCTTGACGGCGCAAACGGGGGTGGCGCGATGGGGGGAGGGGGTGCGTATTTTTTCCACGCGTGCCACGGCGTAGGTCTTATTGACGTGAATGATGCGCGCGTCTATCTCGTCGCCGTCGGCGGCATTCGAAACGAATACCGTCATGCCGTCGATCTTGGCGACGCCAAAGCCTAAATTATTGAGGTCCTCCACCTTTACGGTGTGTACGGTGTTTTTCTTTAGCATAGCATTCCTCGCGCGCGTTAGTTGTTTATTATATTATTATACTATTACGTGAGGATAAAGTCAAGTTTTTCCTTGACAAAAGAGCAAAAATAAGATAAAATAATGACACTACGAAAAAAGGAGACGGATCATGGGAAAATACGGCTTGCGCGAGGTGGAAAGGATCATAGTCGCGGCGACGGAGGCAGCGCGTATCGTGACGGACTCGGCACTGACGGAGAACGAGGTCAACGAGGAAAAGGGCAAGGGGAATTTCGTGACGAAATACGACGTGGCGGTGCAAGAGTATCTGATCCGCACCCTATCCGCCGCCTTTCCCGAGGCGTTGTTCTTTGCGGAAGAAAAGAAGGACAACCGCTTGACGGATGCCCCCACCTTTATCATTGATCCCATTGACGGAACGGCCAATTTCGTCTTTGACCTGCACCACAGTGGCATTTCCATTGCCCTTTGCGTGGAAAAGCAAGCGGTGCTTGGCGTGATCGTCAACCCTTATTTGGGAGAGGTCTTTTACGCCGTTAAGGGAGAAGGGGCATATTTACGCAAGGACGGCCGCGACAGACGCCTGTCCGTGCGCGATCTGCCTCTGTCCGAAGCCCTTATTCTGGTGGGCACGGACCCCTATCGAAAGAACGAAACGGGCGACGTGACCGCCGCTCTCGTGCGCCACGCCTTGCGTGAGGGAATCGACGTACGCCGCTTTGGCGCGGCCTGCTTAGACCTGGCATACATTGCCGCAGGGCGGGCAAGCCTGTTTTTTGAGCTTCGGCTGGCACCTTGGGACTATGCGGCGGGCATTCTGCTGGTAAGCGAGGCAGGCGGACGGGTATCTGCGCTCGATGGCTCTGCCCTGTGTTATACCCCGTCTTCCGTCTTTGCGGGAGCCCCCTCCGCCTATAATTCCTTTAAGGAAGAGGTATTGCCTGAAATAGAGCCGTTACAAAAATATTTGAAAAGAAACAAATAAACGCCCTCCGTCTCCGAGGAAGCCTAAAGAAAAAATGCCGTTTTGGGTAAGCAAAACGGCATTTTTTATTTCCTTACAATTTTTTGGTTTTCTCAAAAGCGGCGACCACGGCACTTTGGACGGCGGCGCGGAAGGCACCCCTTTCAAGGGCTTGTACTCCTGCGATGGTGGTACCGCCGGGGCTACACACCGCATCCTTCAAGGCCTCGGGATGGACTCCTGTTTCGAGAAGCTGAACGGCGGTACCCTTGAGGGTCTGTGCGGCGTAAAGCGCCGCCTTTTCACGGGTGATGCCGCAGGCAACGGCGGCATCGGCCAAGGCCTCCGCAAAGAGGCAAACGAAGGCAGGACCGCAGCCTGAGAGGGCGGCGGCGGCATCAATATCCTTTTCTGCGATCTCGTCAAGCACGCCCGCGCAAGAAAACGCTTCCTTAAAGTAATCCTCCGTCGCCGTATCTACCGCCGCCTTGGTGTAGAGGATCATGCCCTCTCCCACCGACGCGGGCAGGTTTGGCATAATTCGGATGACGGGATAGTCGCCGCCCGCATAGGCGCGAATTTTTTCAATCGAGGTACCCGCCGCCATGCTGAGCAAGGAAAATCCGTTTTTCCGCGCGGCGAGGGTGCTTTGCAACGGCGCGAGGGTGCTCTCAAGCACCTGCGGCTTGACCCCAAGCACAATGACGTAGCATTCACGGGCGATCCGATCGGCATCCGCCACCTGTGCCCCCAGCTCCGTGGCCAAGGCCTCGGTCTTTTCTTTATTCAGGTCGGCGAGAAGCAAGCCTTCGCCTCCCACCGCCTTCACTACGGCACGGGCCAGCGCGCCCCCCATATTGCCGCAACCGATAAATCCGATCTTCTTCATTTTAAGCTCCTTCCCGCATCAGCGGACGTGTCCTTCGCCCGTGACGACGTATTTATAGGTGCAAAGCTCGGAAAGTCCCATAGGGCCTCTCGCGTGAAGCTTTTGCGTGGAGATTCCCATCTCGCACCCAAGGCCGAACTCCCCACCGCCGGTAAAGCGCGTGGAGGCGTTGACGTACACGGCGGCACTGTCCACGGCGGCGACAAAGCGGTCGGCGGCGGCCTTGTTCTCGGTGACGATGGCATCGCTGTGATGGGTAGAGTGTGCGGCGATATGCGCGATGGCCGCCTCCACGTCCTTCACCACGGCTACTGCCAGAATGTAATCCAAAAATTCCGTATCAAAATCAGCATCGCTTGCTGCTTTTCCCGTTATGATGCTTGCCGCTCTCTCATCCAAGCGAAGCTCGACGGGGGTCTTTCCTGCCGCTTCCCTGTCATCCGCCAGCCGTTTTTTCAAAAGCGGCAGGAAGCGCGCGGCAATTTCCTCGGCAACGAGACAGACCTCCTCAGCGTTGCAAACGGAGGGGCGGCTTGTCTTGGCGTTTTCAATGATGGCGAGTGCCTTATCAAGGTCGGCGTCCTTATCCACGTACACGTGGCAAATGCCCGTTCCCGTCTCAATACAAGGAACCTTGGCGTTTTCCACGCAGGCACGGATAAGACCCTTGCCGCCGCGCGGAATAAGAAGATCCACCTTGCCGACCGCAGTCATCAGCTCGTTTGCGCTCCGTCTGTCGGTGTCCTCCACCAGCTGTACCAGGGCCTCGGGCAAGCCGAGCGAGGCAAGTGCCCCCGACAGTGCCCTCGTGATGGCCTCGGCGGTGCGGTGCGCCTCCTTTCCTGCGCGCAAAACGCAGATGTTGCCGCTCTTAAAGGCCAAAGCGGCGGCATCGGAGGTCACGTTGGGACGGCTTTCGTAAATAATAGCCACCACGCCCATGGGAACGGCGATCTTGCGAATGGACAGCCCGTCGGCGCGAGTGCTTTCCGCAATCGTTTTCCCAACAGGGTCAGGCAGCTTTGCTACGGCGCGCACGCCGTCGGCCATGCCGTCAATGCGAGCGGCGTTCAGCATCAGACGGTCGAGCATCACCTCGGAGAGAGTGCCCTTTGCCGCCTCCATATCCGCCCTGTTGGCGGCTAAAATGTCTTCTTTCGCGGATACCAAGGCATCTGCCATCGCGTAAAGCCCCTTATTTTTGACCTCCTCGGTCAAAAGAGAAAGATAGGGGCGCAGGCTGACCGCCTTGTCTAAAATTTCACTCGTGGTCATCTCACTTTTCCTTCCTTGCCAAAAAGCGCGTTCCGACCGCCCTTCCGTCCATAATATCGTACAGACAGGTGGGACAAGCACCGTTTGCAATGATCATATCACAGCCGTTCTCGGTGCAAAGGGAGGCGGCGGAAAGCTTGGTCGCCATGCCACCCGTACCGAGGCCACTGTCCGAGCCGCCGCCAAGTGCCAATATTTCGGGGGTGATGCACTCCACCTGAGAGATCAGCTTGGCGGACGCATCCTTGTGGGGATCGGCGGTATACAGGCCGTCAATATCGGAAAGGAGGATCAAAAGCTCTGCCTTGACACTGACCGCCACCAGAGCGGAGAGGGTATCGTTGTCGCCCACCTTGATCTCCTCGGTAGAAACGGTGTCGTTCTCATTGACGATGGGAAGGACGCCGAGAGAGAGCAAGCGGAGCATGGTATTGGAGAAATTCTCGTGTCGCTCCTCGTTTTTAAAGTCGCTTCCCGTCAGAAGGATCTGGGCGACGGTGTGATTATATTCAGAGAAAAGGCGGTCGTAGGTGTACATCAGCTCACACTGTCCCACGGCGGCGGCGGCCTGCTTGGTGGGAATGTCGGTGGGTCGGGCGGAAAGCCCCAGCTTCCCTACTCCCATACCGATGGCGCCCGAGGAGACCAAAATGATCTCGTGACCGCCGTTTTTCAGATCCGAAAGAACCTTGCAAAGCTCCTCGGTGTGACGAATGTTCAGTCTGCCGCTTGCGTGTGCCAAGGTAGACGTGCCGACCTTTACTACGATTCGCATTGTTTTTCCCCTTTTTTTGTTTTCTTCCCCTTATTGTAGCACAACAAAACGGAAAATGCAAGAAAAAGAGAAAAAAAGCCCGTGTCAGGCTTAAATTTTCTCGTTTTTGAGATGCACTGACACGGGTATTTCTTATTTTCCCTCAAAAAGGGCGGACAAGACCTCAAGGCTTCGTAGCTTTAAAGCGTAACCGCTGTCGGTAAAAAGAGTATATTTTTCTTCTTTCAGCTCCGCCTGCTCCAGCTTTTCTCCCAGGGCGGGCGCGACGCACAGGGAGGGATAGAGCATACAAAAGAAGTTTTGCCCCTTTCCTTCTCCCAAGGTGACGGTAAGGGCGGTATAATAGCCGGCAGGAAGGGTGAAGTCTTCGTATTTTCTGGTATCAAAGTGCTTCATCTCCAAGGAAACGCAAGCGGCGTAGGCACACCCGCGCTCGCGCAGGACGCGATTCGTTTCCGTGGTGAGACGGGCTTTGTTCTCCTCCACCCACGCCTCCGCCTCATCAAGAGAGGAAAAGGCGAGCATTTCCTTTCCCGTAAGGGATAGAAGGGCGTCGCGCACGGCGATCTTGGCGTTTTGATCGTCGGTGGAATCGGAATTGGCCAAAACGTGGAGGCGGAGGACGCTGTCATAGACCTGCTCCTCCCCTGCCGTCGGGAGAGCGAGAAAAAGAAAAAGGGCGAGGGCCACGCAGAAAAAAGAGGTAATTACCGTTTTCATGTATTTTCCTTTCGTTTTGACAGGGCGAAAAAAGCCCGTCGGGATATGTGTTACCATTCTCGACGGACTTTTGCCGTTTTATACATGAAAATCAAATATTTTTTTCGTCCTTATTTCGCCCCTCCGCAATATATTCGGAAGGCGTCAACCCGGTATGAGAACGAAACATTTTGGAAAAATAAGAAAGGTTATTATAGCCGCAGGTATCAGCGATCTCACCTACGCCCATGTCCCCCTGTGCCAAAAGCTCCTTGCTTCGCTCGATGCGCGCCATATTGAGATAAGTCACCACTGTATAGGAGGTGACACGCTTAAATTCACGGACGAAGTGGTACTTACTGAAGCCCGCCACGGAGGCCAGCTTGTCCACGGTGATGTCCTCCGCAAGGTGGTCGCGGATATATTTTACCGCCTTGTCGATACCGATGTCGGTACGGGTCTTTTCCTCTCGCTTCTCGGCGTAATGACGGCAGAGGTAGGCCATAAGAGACAAAACGGCACCGCGCACCGCCAAGGTACGGTAGACGGGCTCTCCCTTCCCTACCTCATTCGCTACGGCAAGGTAGAGCGCGGAAAGCGTGGGATCGGTCACGTGAGGCTCAAAACGCAAAGCACCCGTATCCACACCTGCGGAAAGGCACAGACCACGGTCAACGATCAAGCAATCATAAAGGGCATCCTTGGCCGAGATGGCGTGCAAGCAGCCGGAAGGAAAGATCACCACGTCTCCCTTTTTGGCCACAAAGGACAAGGCATCACAATAGATGTCTGCCTCTCCCTCCAAAAAATACAAGATCTCCACGTTTTCATGGCGATTGAAGGAAAGCTTATCCTCTTTTTTTACCCGATCCACGTGAAATATAACCGCAAGATCGGACATATAATGGGTCTCGTACTTCTCGGGAACTCCTTCCCGCCGTTCAACCAGCTTCATTTTCTCCTCCGAACATAGCAAAAATGAGTCAAGCAAGGGCAAGATTGTTACTTGACATTAAAGCAAGATTATTATATAATAAAATTGCTGAGAAAGCAATAGCGAAAGCAAAAAAATTTTATGTTCGCCATATTTAATTCAAAAGGAGTATATTATGAAGGTCATTATTTGCGAGAACTACGAAGAGGCTTCCTTAAAAACGGCTGATATGTTCACCGAGCAGATCAAGTCAAAACCCAATTCTGTTTTAGGCTTTGCCACCGGCTCTACCCCTGTGGGTGCTTATCAGATCCTGACCGAGCGCTGCAAGAAGGGCGAGCTTGACTTCTCCTGTGTTACCACCTTCAATCTTGACGAATACTATCCCATCTCTCCCGAGCACGACCAGAGCTACCGTTATTTTATGCAAAAGAACCTCTTTGATCACGTGAACGTTCAGCCCGAAAAGACCTTCGTGCCCCGTGGCGACGTATCCGACGTGGAAAAGGAGTGCGCACGCTACGACGGTATGATCCGCGACGCGGGCGGCATTGATCTGCAGATCCTCGGCATCGGTCACAACGGCCATATTGCCTTCAACGAGCCTGACGAGGAGCTGATCGCGGGCACCCATAAGACCTCTCTTACTAAGAGCACCATTGAAGCAAACTCCCGCTTCTTTGCCTCCGCCGACGACGTGCCCCGTCACGCCATGACCATGGGCGTCGGCATCATCATGGAAGCAAAGAGGATCGTTATCGTCATTTGCGGCAAGGATAAGCATCCTGCCCTCACCACTCTGCTTTCGGGCAAGATCACCACGAAGTGTCCCGCCACGATGCTCAACATGCACCGCGACGTGACCCTCATTTGCGACAAGGCGGCTTACGAGGGCTGATAAGCAAATAAAGGGGCTGTCTCAAATTAAAATTTTAAAGCACCCCGTTGTGAATATTCAATAAATATCCACCCGCATAGCGGGTGGTATTTCATTTTCGGGCATAGCCCTAAACACTACTGGCGGCGCACAAGTGCGCTTTAGATTGGCCTGCCAGCCATGCAATCGTTACGCACACCCGCTTGAGCGGGATCGAAC
>JAZRGD010000017.1:0-7522 GCA_045644045.1 Eubacteriales bacterium | reverse complement strand
TACCTCTCGGAGGGGGCCTTTGGCACAAATGCCTTCCGCACTTGTTTGGGTGAAATTTCTGTTCATCGGCAAAGCCTCTTTTGAACCCCGCCACTATGGCGGGGTTTTCGTTATACAACAAAAACAACGGCTACCGTTTTTACGACGGTAGCCGTTTTCTTTCGTTATTTTTGATATTCGATCAAATCGCAGATGTCGCAGGTTAAGGCGTCGCACATACGGTTTAACAGATCGCTGTCGTAGCGCACCACCTTGTTTTTATAATAATTGTCTATGATGTGAAAGCGTATTCCCGTTCTTTTCGCAAGCTCGTAGCGCGAAATGCCCCGCGCCTCCAACAGCTTGTCTAACGTCAATCGTATCATATTTTGTGACCCCTTTGTGTTTTTGAATATCACCTTCTTTTATATTTTATGAAATATATATTTACTTGACAATTCCCATATTTAAGTATATACTTATATAGGAATACAAAACAAAAAGGAGAATTAAAAATGAAATTATTGATCGTTGGTTCAAGAAGCATACGGAATTTTGATCTTGCGCCGTATATTCCCGACGGGGTAGAGCAGATCATTAGCGGTGGCGCAAACGGTGTAGACACCTTGGCAGAGGAATACGCGGACAAAAAACGCATCTCAAAATTTATTTTACGCCCCGATTATGCGCGTTACGGAAAGGGCGCGCCGTTAAAACGAAATGAGGAAATGGTGAAAATGGCGGATGCGGTCTTGGTGATTTGGGACGGCGTGTCACGCGGGACGAAATATACCGTCGATTATGCGGAGAAGCAAGGAAAAAAGGTTATTTTGGTAAAGGCATAACACGGCACAATTCGAAAAATTTCCCATTCGCAAAAACAACGGCTGCCGTCTCAAAAGACGGTAGCCGTTTTCTTTCGTTGCTTTTGTAAAGGAATGTTTACAAAAAGCAGAATGTGGCTTTCGGGAGATATGGCGCAATGGTGATGTCGCCCGCAAATGCCCGACTCTGTAATTGTAAAATTTTGGCTCGCTACTTGAAATGTCCTGCTTTATGTGATACAATGATGTAAAAAAGCAAACGGCTCGAGTATCTTGATCGGTTGCACAAAACCCTTTGGAGGATGATATGAAAAAAGCTTTGGTTGTATGGTTTGCTCTGCTTTTGGTAGGACTTTTGACCCTTGGGCTTGTGTCCTGCGACGATTTACCCTCGGACAAAACGCCCGATGGAGGAGAGCAGACACCCGACGGAGAGCAGACACCCGACGGAGAGCAGACACCCGACGGAGAGCAGACACCCGACGGAGAGCAGACACCCGGCGGAGAGCAGACACCCGGCGGAGAGCAGACACCCGGCGGAGAGCAGACACCTGACGGAGAGCAGACACCCGGCGGAGAACAGACACCCGACGGAGAGCAGACACCCGGCGGTGGAGAGACTCACCATTATACCACCGAATGGACCTGCGAGGAAGGACGTCATTTCCGCAAATGCACGGATGAGGGCTGTACCGCCGTGGCAGACGAGGAGCCTCACGATTTCGGCGGTTGGGTGGTGGATGAGACGGCCACCTGCTTCCGCGACGGCTTGCGCCACCGCGAATGTACCGTTTGCAAGCAAGAGGTTAGCGAAAGCGTTTCTTCAAGCACGGTAAGTCACGTGTACGATACCGATTGGGCAGTGGACAGCACCCATCATTTTCACAGCTGCTTGAATGAAGGCTGTACCCACCAAGCGGATAAAGCGCAACACAGCTTTGACAGTTGCGGTCTTTGCGTTTGCGGTGAGGGTAGTGATCGTGTTTTTTCCTTCGTATGGCAGAACGGAGGTTACGCCGTGGCCGGGGTCAAGGTTTTGATAGAAGAGGACGTCGTGGTCGTTCCCTCCACCTATAAAGGCCGCCCTGTTGTTGCCGTCGCTGAAAGGGGTTTCATATCCCTCAGCATACGGAGCCTGGTTCTTCCCGACAGTGTCACTTACATTGGTGAGGATGCTTTTGTCGGATGCCATGTAGAAAGCATTACCTTGGGGAATAACATTACCTTCATGGGAAAAGGCGCTTTTGGTGCCAGCTGCATAGAGAGTATTGTGATTTCGGGAAACAATCTGGCAATTGCAGACTATGCCTTTGACTGTTGCGGACTCCTCAAGACCGTCACAATCAAGGACGGTGTTACCTCTATTGGAAAGAGCGCCTTTGGCCTGTGCACTCAGTTGGCCACCGTCCACATACCGCGTAGTGTTACGTCGATCGGCGAGGCCGCCTTTGAAACTTGCGAGAAGCTGACGGACATTTATTTTGACGGTACAACGGATGAATGGAAGGCGATTCCAAAGGGTGAGTACTGGAGCTCCTTCACGCCGAAAGGGCTTGTCATCCATTGCAGTAACGGAAATTTGACCGCGAGAGACTAAAACAAAAAAGCAGGCTGTGCTTAGCGTGTTATCCTTAACGGAGAACACGCAGTCAAATCCGTCTTCGACGGATGAAATCGCTTTTGCGGTGAAATCCTGCGTCGCAGGGTTGTAGTTGGACGGATTTGATTTCATCTGAACAAAGTGAAGATTTCATCGTTGCCGTGCAACGGTTTCGTTAAACCAACAGAAAAAGAGAGAACATTTCGGCAACAAATCCAATCTGTTCTCTCTTTTGTTGTTATAAGGGCTTGGACTTAATGAAAAGGGCTTTCGCCGTAGCGAAAGTCCTTTTGTTTTGTAAAGAATAGTTTACCAAATCTTGCGATACAGCTCCATGACCTCGCTCTTGGTGGGGGTACGGGGGTTGGTGGCGGTGCAGGCATCGGCAATGGCCGCCTCGGCCATGGCCTCCACCTTCTCCATATACTGCTCCTCGGTGATGCCGCCCAGCGCGGAGATGGACAGGGGAATGTTCATTTCCGTATTCATAAAGCGAATGTAGGAGACCAAGGCGTGAATGGTGGTGACCTCGTTGAAGTTGAACACGCCCAGCGTTCTTGCCATATTGCAATACTTTCTCACGCAGGGGGCGTAGACCGTGCGAGAGCGGGAGCGCAGGTTGACCTCGGAGTTGTATTCGATGATATGGGGGAGGAGAATGGCGTTGGCCTTGCCGTGGGGGATGTGGAACATAGCGCCAAGCTGGTGGGCCATACCGTGATTGAGACCCAAGGAGGCGGAATTGAAGGCGAGACCCGCGAGACAGGAGGCAATGTGCATCTTTCGTCTGGCGTGGGTGTCGTTATTATCATTATAGGAGCGGATGAGGAATTGGCCGCAGATCTCTACCGCCTTTTCGGCAAGGGCGGCGGAAAACTCGTTGTTGTTCAGAGACACGTAGGCCTCGATGGCGTGGGTCATAACGTCCATGCCCGTGTCCGCCGTGATGGCGGCGGGGACGGAGCGCACCAGCTCCTCGTCAAGGATGGCCTCGTCGGGGATCATGCTTTCCTCGGCGAGAGGGTATTTGGTGCCCTTCGCGGGATCGGTGATCACGGAAAAGGCGGTAACCTCGCTTCCCGTGCCCGAGGTGGTGGGAATGGCGATCAGCTTGGGGACGAAGTCCGATTTCAGCTCGGTGGCGAACTTGCGAATGGCCTTGGCCAAGTCAATGGCGGAGCCGCCGCCGATGGCCACGATACATTCGGGGTCGTAGGACAAGACCGTCTTGACGCCGCCGATGACCTTATCCACGGGGGGGTCGGGCACCACGTCGTCAAAGACCTCGTACTCGATCTTCGCTTGCTCAAGGCGGCCCGTCACCTGACGGATCATGCCACAGCTGACTACGAAGGGGTCGGACACCACCCAGACCTTGCGGTAGGGGAGCGTCAGCAGATGGTCGAGGGCGCGCTCGCCAAAGCAGACCTTGGTTTTTACTTCAAAATGCTTCATTTCGTTTCCTTTCGCTGACCTGCGAGAATGTTCTCCACGTCTCCCTTTTCGCTCGTCGTTTTTTTGTTTGATAAAATTATAACACACCTTCCTGTCGATTGCAAGGGCTTTTTTGGCGTTTTTTCTTTTTTTGGCCTTAAAAAACAACTTTTTTCTTTGGTTTGCTAACTGTTGGTTGCCTCCTCGGAGGGGGTCGGCAGATCGGGAGGCGGTACGGCGGGCGGCGTGGGTGCTTCGGGCGGCAGAACGGCGGGGGGCAGGGCGGTGCCGTCGAGGAGCGCGGTGAAGGCCGCCTCCCCTGCGGGGGTGGGGACTCTGACCCCCATCATATGAATAAAGCGCGCCAAGTTGTAGGTGTAGGTGGAGAGGGGGCGAAGAAAGGCATCGTCGGATTGGGCGGCCACCAGCAGATCCTCTCCCTCTCTGCCCACCACCACCAAGGTGTGGTAGAAATCGTCCTCTGCGCGGCCGAGCTGAATGAAATCTCCGATCTCCATCTCCGCCGCCGTCCCCTCGCGGCCGAAGGGGCCCACGTCTCGGTTGCCCGTCATAAAGTTGTAGAAAAAGGGCACGCCCGTCCAAGCGGGGGCGCGGTTGCTGTCGGTGATAAAGTACCACCCGAAGGTGGGGGTGTAGTTCATCCTGAGGGAGGCGGCTAAGGCGCATTGGGAGGCGAAATTGGTGCAATTGCCGCCGAGACCCGTGTAATCCGTAAAAAGAGGGTTTCGGGCAAAGGCCCACCTTTTGGCGTAGGTAAAGGCGCGGCCGCGGTCATATTCCTTGATGGCGAGCATGGCGGTATCCTTTCTCAAAAGCGTTTCTTCTTCATCATATGTAGGAGGGGCGCGCGCCGTTCGACCCCTCGCCATAAAAAAATATCAAAAAAATGCGAAAAAAATCTTGAAAAATCCTCCCGTTTGTGTTATTCTATAGTATATTAAAAACTACGAACGAAAACAGGAGGAAAATGGAAATGGATCTCAACAAAAGACCCGATTCGATGGCTCGTATTCAAACGGCGGCACTGGCGAACGCCTTTATTGACGAGCAGGTGGCGGCCGTACGCGCGCAGGTAGGCGACAAGAAGGTGCTTCTGGCACTTTCGGGCGGTGTTGACAGCTCGGTGGTAGCCGCGCTTCTCATCAAGGCCATCGGCAAGCAGCTCGTTTGCGTACACGTCAACCACGGCCTTATGCGCAAGGACGAAAGTGAGGATGTAATTCGCATCTTCCGCGAGGGCATGGACGCCAACCTCATCTATATCGACGCCACCGACCGCTTCCTTGGTAAGCTGGCGAACGTTTCCGACCCTGAACAGAAGACAAAGATCATCGGCAAGGAGTTTATCGAGGTGTTTGCCGACGAGGCGCGCAAGCTGGAGGGTGTATCCTTCCTTGCCCAGGGCACCATTTACCCCGATATTTTAGAGAGCATTGAGCAGGCGGCAGGCAAAAAGGCCGTGAAATCCCACCACAACGTGGGCGGCTTGCCCGAGGACCTGCAGTTTGACCTTGTGGAGCCTCTGAAGTACCTCTACAAGGACGAGGTGCGCGTAGTTGGCGAGGCCCTTGGCCTTCCCCACGCTATGGTATACCGTCAGCCCTTCCCCGGCCCCGGTCTGGGCGTGCGCTGTCTCGGTGCCATCACCCGTGAGCGTCTTGCCGCTCTTCGCGAGGCAGACGCCATTCTCCGCGAGGAGTTTGATAAGAACGGTCTCGCGGGCAAGGTTTGGCAGTATTTCATCGCTGTTCCCGACGCCAAGAGCGTAGGCGTGAAGGACGGCGGCAGATACGAGGGCTGGCCCGCAATCATCCGCGCGGTCAATACCTCCGATGCCATGACTGCCACCATCGAGGAGATCCCCTACGCCATCCTCCACAAGATCACCGACCGCATCACTCACGAGGTTAGCGGCATCAACCGCGTTCTTTACGACCTGACGCCGAAGCCTATTGGGACCATCGAATGGGAATAAGCCGCAGGCTTATTCCCATTCGATAACGATGAGTTTTCCTTCAGGAAAATTCATCTCATAACATTTGGCGAAGCCCACAGGCTTCGCCAAATTCATAACACGGGCGCGTCCCGTTCATCGCGTCGGCTTCGCCGACTCATCACTGCATCCCGCTCTCCTTTCGGAAAACGCTATGAGATGCTTCGCATCGTGATGATGCGCTTCGCGCAGTGATGATGTGCCTTCGGCACAGTTTGAAGAAACATACGACAGGAGAAATCTTATGTCCGACAGCCCATTAAGGACAAAAGCGAAAGCGTTTGCCAAAGATATCGTTTTTCTTTGCCGCAAGCTGAAGCAAAACGGGGCCGAAACAGTTTTGATTAACCAGCTTCTGCGTTGCGGCACCTCCGTTGGCGCAAACGTTCACGAAGCACAGTATGCGCAAGGAGCAAAAGATTTTATCTCAAAATTTGAAATTGCGCTCAAAGAATGTAACGAGAGTGAATATTGGCTTGAACTATTGTATGAAACGGATAGCATAAGTGAAGCGGAGTACAAAACCTTCCAAAAGGAATGTATCGCACTCCGCCGTATGCTTGTTTCCTCGGTTACTACCTTAAAGAACAAATAAATCAAGGGCATCACAATTTTTTGATTGTGATGCTCTTTTTTGTCAAATATAATTGACAAACCGATTTGGACGTGCTATAATGTTATTGTCAAATATAATTGACAAGGAGGAGATATGAACGAAAAAATGAAGCAAGCCCGATTGGATAAGGGCTTGTCTCAAACCGAGCTTGCGAAAAAGATAGGCGTTTCACGGCAGACGATCAATATGATCGAAAACGGAGGCTATAACCCCACCGTTGAGCTATGCATTCACATATGCAAGGAGCTGGGTGTTACGCTCAATGATCTATTTTGGAGGGAATAATGTTTTACGATGAAAGAATTGAAAAAGTGAAAGGGAAAATAGCAAAAAGAGCGATACTGATCGGTTTTATTGTCACATTTGTACTTGCACAAATTCACTGCACTAATTTAATGAGAAACGCGTCGGACGTTCGGTATTATTGGTTTGCGTTCCCTGACGTGGTTGTTTATTTCAGCATGGTCATCGCCTTGATCGTTGGACTTGTTCGGCGTATCGTAATATCCAAGGACGAACGAACCGAGGCAGAGCAAGGCAGCTTTTACAGCAAAGTCGCTTCGACGCTGATAAAAATAGCTTTGGGCGCTTTTGCTTTCGATATCCCTATCGTTTTATATCTCGGAGAGCCCCATACCTTCGCGGACGGCGGCCCCGGCGGCATGATCTACACATTGCTTTTCATTGTTGGAATATTCGTGGTTTACAGCTTCAGAAAAAATGATATTTATTTCAATTATTCCATTATGGACAGCGACCGTTATTATAAAGGCGTTTTTAAGAATATAGGCAAGCTTGCTTTTTACGCGCTTTCTTTCCTCGGCATATCTGCAATATCTTTTATAGGAATCATTGCAATAAAAACGCCGGCTTCCGCACATGTTCTTAAGATCCTCTTGGATACGTTGGCATATTATGTTGGAGCTTTCATAGAGGTTGCACTTCTGTATCTCCTTTATTCATTCCTTGAAAAATGTAGCTACAGTAGCGAAAACTCAATATCAAAATCTACTATTATCTCTTTAGCAATTACAATCTTCATATATGCTGTTTAC
>JAZRGD010000016.1:0-7961 GCA_045644045.1 Eubacteriales bacterium | reverse complement strand
AACCTGGCCCTCCACCGGGAGAACATGGCGGCATTCCGCTATGTGCTGGAACAGGTGGGGGAGGGCTACCGCCCTGCTGTGTGGGCCGCCTGGGGGACCATCATCGAAAAGCGGCCCTACCTGAAGGACTGCGTCCGGGAGATGGTGTCCATCGGTGAGGAATTCAACGCCCAGTGGCTGTGCGCCGGAAAGCGGTCCAAGAAGGGCCATCCCCACCACCCCCTCTACCTGCGGAAGGATGAGCCCGTCCGGGATTTCGCCGTTTTGGAGTATTTAGACTCGCTTTAAGTCTTAAAAGCTGTGCAGGGAGTCGATTGTGGTTTTCTGCCATTTCCGATATAATAAAGTCGGAAGGTTACAAAACCCGGAATTGCTGGGTTTACTGAAAAGGAATAGAAGGAGGAACCAGCCATGAGCAACATTTGGCATGATATCAACCCCAAGCGCATCACCCCCGATGATTTTATCGCAGTTATTGAGATCCCCAAGGGCAGCAAGAAGAAGTATGAGCTGGACAAGGAGACCGGTTACATTCTCCTGGACCGCGTCCTGTTCACCTCCACCCACTACCCCGCCAACTACGGCTTCATCCCCCGTACCTACGGCGACGACAACGACCCTCTCGACGTGCTTCTCCTTTGCTCCGAGTCCATCGAGCCCTTGGTTTTGGTTCGCGCCTACCCCATCGGCGTGATCTCCATGATCGACAACGGCAGAAACGACGAAAAGATCATCGCCATCCCCTACGGCGACCCCACCTACAACCAGTACACCGACATCGATCAGCTACCCCGCCACATCTTTGAGGAAATGCGCCACTTCTTCGCGGTATATAAAAACCTCGAACACAAGACCACCGCCGTCAACGAGGTCAGCGGCCGCGAGACCGCCCTTCGGGTCATTCGCGCCGGCATCAACAGTTACATCGAGAATTTCTGCAAATAATTATCCCAAAAAAGAAATGCGCCTTGCGGAGACCTGCTCCGCAAGGCGATTTTTGTTTATTTTTCTTGCTCTCTCAACACAAATAATTTACGAAATCAGTTTGATCGCATAGCACAAACTCAAATCCCTCAACCATCTCGTCAATGTTCCGCGCTGTGGCAACCCCCACTTTCATTTCCTCATGCAAATAGAGCACGATGCTTTCAAACAGTTTTTTAAAATCAATCGCTTGACACTCATCACACATTTTAGCGTACGCCGCCAAAATGTCTTTCTCCTTTTTTTCATCCAGAATTTTGATCTTTTGAGGATTATAGCAAAGATACAAAAAGGAAATCTTTTTCTTTATCGGCTCTTTCAAAAGCTTTACTGCAATTCCAAGCAAATGGCAAATCATTTGTTTGATGTCAAACCTTGAAATCTCAGTGCTGTCCACCAGAAAGGTGACATTTATTTTCTTTTCCTCTTGCGTTGCTCTAATACACAGATTATTTCTTTCGTCACTGCTTATGTACCGATACAGTTTTTCGTATTTTTTCTCAATCAAATGCGGTTTTGTCGCGTAGATCTCACGACATTTTGCTTCCACAAAAACAAATTCATCTTCCTTTTCCATGAATCCGTCAAGGTTTGCCACACCGCCTATTTTAGTTGGCATCTGGTACTCGAAATGGAAACCCGATATGTCTTTGCACAAATTATAAATCATCCGACTGGAAGAGCCGTAGGAAGCCATCTTGGGTGGGAAACTCCCCTTTGCCTTCAACTCCCCGCCCGCCCCCGATCCATACTCGTTAAAGGCGGCGGGATGATTTTTCTCCATATCATCTATAAAAAGTGCCCAGAGCAAATTGTCGGCATATTCTCGATATGTTTTTCGGTTTTCTATATGATATCCGCCCTCTGTACTGCCAAGCTCATGGTTTTTAATCGACAAATCTATTGTCTTTTGCATATATCCTCCCTATCATTTCTTGTATTCAACAAAATAAAGAAGCAATACGCAGTCTACAAGCTCTGCAAGCTGCACAGCGTCTTCATTGGTTTTCATCTCGTAAGAAAAAGTAATTTTGACACCCTTTGGCGTAATCTCAAATTTTTCAACGAACTCGAATGAATTTTTTATTTTCGAGCCAACTTGTGTCGCAATTTTTTGTTGGATATCATCAAAGGAGTCCTTTGTTTTTCCCATGAATACCGTTTTGCTGATATGAAAGGCTATGTCTTTCCTGCCGCGCAGTTCAAACAAGGTGTGATATGAGCCTGTTTCTTTTCCCAAAATAGAATCCAAATTAGTAGCGATATTATACCTTTTGGGGGCGTCATTGTCTTTTTGTAAAATCGGAAAATATTTTTTTATGATCTTCTCCATCTCCATATCAAAAACGCCGTCAAAATCCATTGTCTTTTTCCGAAACAAATGTCGGATTGCAATGACAAATACCATAACCGCCACCAATGTACCCGAGACATCTTTAAGTGCGCCCAACAGCGTTGCCACTGATATTCCATTCGCAATCATTTCTCCTATTGCACTTGCAATAGAAAGAACGCCGAAAACACCACCAAACAAAACTTCTTTGTCAATTTTCTTTAACATCTTTTTCTCCTTCGTCCTATGTACTTCGTGTGTTATACCGCATTTGTTGTGAACTTTACCCTTTCAGTTCATCAAAAATCCTCCCTGCCGCAGAAAAGGGCTTCACGGGCAAGTCTCCAAGGTCCCACCCCTCGGGAAGACGGCGGGGGTCGTCGCAATAGATGCAAAAATCACGACTGACGGCATGGATGCCGTCAAGGAAGGTATACCGCGACAGCTTTTTCACGCTGAAGGGGATGTAAATTTTGAGGTGCGGGCACTCCGAAAAGGCGTGCGTGCCGATCTCCTCCACCCCTTCCTCCACGTACACCGTCCCCAGGTCACGGCAAATGGTAAACGCCCCATAGCTGACCTTTTTCACCGTACCGGGAATACGCAGGGAGCGAAGGCCGCTTCCGCCAAAGGCGGCTTGGGGAACGGTCGTAAGACGGGGCGGCAGGGTGACAGCCGTCAAGGCGTCACACCCGAAAAAAGCGTCCTCCCCCATCTCCGTCAGGCTTTCGGGCAGGTTCACGCGCCAAAGACGGGTGTCGGGAGAAAAGGCAAGGCGACCGATACGCGTGAGCCCCTCGTTCAAAACGACCTCCTTCAGCCTGCCGCAACGGTGGAAGGCGCCCGTGTCCAGCTCTCGCACCGTCTCGGGCAAGGTCACCTTCACCACGCCCTGCTCCTTGAAGGCCAAGGGCGCAACACGGCGAATGCCATAGGGTACGGTAACGACGCTTTCCTTGCCTCTGTACTTGACTAACACGTCACCCTCGATAAACCAGCCATTTCTTTCCGTAACCATGCCCTCACCTCCTTGTTTCTTTTATTTTATCATATCCTCTCGTTATTTGCAAGAAAAAAAGAAAATTCACCTATTTTCCCTTTTCCCTTGCTTTTATTTGAAAGATATGGTACAATATTTAGGTATGCAATCAAAAAACGGAGGAAAGACCATTGATCACAGTAAGCGGACTGTCCTTTCACTTTGGCGGACAGCTTTTGTTTAAGGACGTAGACCTGAAATTCACCCCCGGCAACTGCTATGGCATCATCGGTGCCAACGGCGCGGGAAAGAGTACCTTTTTGAAGCTCCTTTGCGGCGAGCTGGAGCCTGCCCACGGCAGTGTTTCCATCCCTGCCGACACCCGTATGTCGGTGCTGAGACAGGACCACTTCGCCTTTGACGAGTACACCGTTCTCGACACCGTTATCAGTGGCGACGAGCGGCTGTATGAGATCATGAAGGAGAAGGACGCCATCTACGCCAAGGAGGAGTTCACCGAGGAGGACGGCTTGCGCGCCTCGGAGCTGGAGGGCGAGTTTGCCGAAATGAACGGCTGGGAGGCGGAAAGCGACGCCTCCAAGCTCATCCAGGGTCTGGGTCTTCCCGAGGACTG
This sequence comes from Eubacteriales bacterium, assembly GCA_045644045.1. GTDB lineage: Bacteria > Bacillota > Clostridia > Oscillospirales > CAG-272 > UBA1740. The sequence continues at coordinate 4,031 of JAZRGD010000016.1, read as the reverse complement.
CCTGTACGAGATGATGTCCTCCTTGGAGGAAGCCGCGAAGATCAAGGTGTTGCTTGCCCGCGCTCTCTTCGGTCAGCCCGAGATCATTCTGCTGGACGAGCCTACCAACGGCCTTGACATCGATGCGGTGACTTGGCTTGAGGACTTCCTCGCCGACTATTTCGGCACCGTGCTGGTGGTGTCCCACGACCGTCACTTCTTAAACGACGTTTGCACGAACATCGTGGATATTGACTACGGAAGCATCAAGATGTACGTGGGCAACTACGAGTTCTGGTACGAATCCAGCCAGCTGGTGCAACGCCTCATCAAGCAGCAAAACAAGAAGAACGAGGAAAAAATCAAGGAATTACAAGCCTTTATCTCCCGCTTCTCCGCCAACAAATCCAAGTCTCGCCAAGCCACCTCTCGCCGCAAGCTTCTGGATAAGCTGACGGTGGAGGAAATGCCCGCCTCCTCCCGTCGCTATCCCTTTATCGGCTTCGATATGGACCGCGAGGCAGGCAAGGACATCCTCCGCGTGGAGGGGCTGACCAAGAAGGGGCTCTTTGAGAATATCTCCTTCACGGTGGCCAAGGACGACAAGATCGCCTTCCTCGGCAATGACCTGGCCGTCACCGCCTTCTTCCGTATTCTGATGGGCGAGGAGGAGCCGGATGCGGGCACCGTCAAATGGGGCGTCAGCATCACCACCTCCTATTTCCCTCACGACAACACCCCCTATTTCGAGGGCTGTGACGACTCCATCCTTGACTGGATGCGCCGTTATTCCAAGGACCAGACCGAGACCTATCTGCGCGGCTTCCTCGGCCGTATGCTCTTCTCGGCGGACAGCGTGTTCAAGCCCGTAAAGGTGCTGTCGGGCGGCGAGAAGGTCAGATGTATGTTCTCCCGTATGATGCTCTTCGGCTCTAACGTGCTTGTTCTCGACCAGCCCACCGACCACTTGGATCTCGAATCCATCACCGCCGTCAACAACGGTCTGTCCGACTTCAAGGGCAACGTGCTTCTGTATACCCACGACTATGAAATGATGAACACGGTGGCAAACCGCGTCATCACCATCGGCACGGACGGCATGCGCGACCACACGGGCAAATACGAGGATATGGTAGCCTCCCCCAAAGCATAATTTTTCTTTTGTCGATCGAAAAAACAATAAGATTGCGACACCTTTCCGAAAAGTTGTCCGTTTTCTCGCTTTACATTCCCTAAAGAAAGTGGTATAATAGCCCTACCAAAATCATCCGACGGGAGAAATGCAAATGGCTTACTTAATGTACAACGAGGATACCACCCATTTTCTGTATACGCGCAGTGCAGGCGGCGCCTCCCCCATCACCATGGCGCACGTGGAGGAGTTTATCCGCAAGCACGTCAACACGGGTGTGACTGATTTTTTCATTAACGTGGGGGCCTCCACGCCCTTTTATCCCACGAAGCGCTTCGGCAGTATTTATAAGATCGCCGAAAAGGAAAATTTGCCCGAGCATTCCCTGTACTTAAAGAACGCCTTGGCCTTTTACAAGAGAGAGGGCATCTCCCTCCCCGAGGCCATGCTCCGCTGTCTGAAGAAAACGGCCGTGCGCCCTTGGGTCAGCCTGCGTATGAACGACGTGCATGAGTGCTACTACCCCGACTCTGCCTTGTGGAGCGATTTTTGGCGCGCTCATCGGAACGAATGGAATCTGGTTCCCCACCGCAAGCGCGTAAAATACCACGAGTACGAGTTGAATTACCTCGTGCCCGAGGTCTACGCCTTCTACCTCGGTCTTGTGGAGGACATGCTGGACAACTTTGACGGCTACGGTATCGAGCTGGACTTTATGCGCGAGGCCTATTGCATCGGCGTGGGCCGCGAGGAAGAGGGCATCGAGGTCATGAACCGCTTTATGCGGGACGTAAAGGTGCTGGTGAAAAAGGCGGAGGCGCGCTACGGCCACCCTATCAAGATCGGCGTACGTCTGCCCGCCATTCCCGAAAAGGCTCTTCGCTTGGGCTTTGACGCCTGCCTGTGGGCAGAGGAGGGACTCATCGACCTTTTGGTGGCAACCTCTCGCTGGCACACCTCCTATAACGACATTCCCCTAGACCTTTGGCGCCGCCTTTTGCGCGGCACGAGCGTGATGCTGGCGGCGGGCATTGAGCGTTGCCTCAATTCCCGTCCCGGTACAGGTTCGCCCCACACCTTCCAAAGCTACGAATCGGCCGTAGGCGCCGCCTGCTCCAACCTTTTCCTGGGCGCCGATGCCGTTTATCTTTACAACTTCTTCGACGGCTATAACGGTTGCTTTGAGTGCGAGAGCTTCTTCTGTAACGACGACGATCTGCGCGCGCGCTTCCTCGCCATCGGCGGCGATTACGAGGCCTTAAAGGGCGAGCCGCGCCGTCACGTAGTCACCTACGACGACACCGTGGTGCCCACTATGGCGGAAAGATCGCCTCTGCCCCTTTCGCTGTACGCCAACCGCGACGCCACCACCCCCTTGGAATCCGGCGCCTTCTACGACCGCTTGCGCGTTCCCACGGGAGAGATCGGTGCCGACAAGACCGTCACCGTGCTGTTAGGCTTCGCCGAGGAGGAGGGCTTCGCCTTCTCCGACTTGGAGGTCTACGTCAACCAGCGCCCCTGTACGCTGATCGGCAAAATAGATCCCGATACCGTTTTGCGTCCCCAAGTTCCCCATACCTACGCCTTCTCCCTCCCGAACGACGGGAAAATCCCTCCCGTTTCGGTGATCGAGATCGGTCTTACCCACGGCAAGGCCGACGTCATCTGGACAGAGATCGACGTAACGTGACCCCATCTTTTCCATACACAACTATCAAAGAGGAGAGATTCATGACACAAACCAAGCAACTCCAAGAGCTATTTGACAAAGCGGCCAAGGAAGGCAAGGAAGCCGTCGTCCCTGCGGGCACCTACGTCTGCGGCACGCTTTTTCTGCGCGACGGCTTGACGGTGCGCCTGGAAAAGGGTGCCATGATCTTAGGCTCGCGCGAATTTTCGGATTACGCGAGCAACGTCAATCTCTTTATTGACGGCGCGAACGGCGAGCGCGGCCGCGCGCTGATCTACGGCGAGGGCGTCAAAAATGTCCGCATTTACGGCGAGGGCGTGATCAACGGCCACGGCCGCGCCTTCCCCGCCTCTCACCCCCATTTCAACTCCCGTCCCTTCCTTCTTCGCCTGCGAGAATGTGAAAACGTAACGGTAGAGGGCATTTCTCTCATGGATTCCGCTTGCTGGAATTTCCATATTATGAACTGCGACCGCGTCACGGTGCGCGGCGTTACCATCCGCAGCCGTGTCAACGGAAACAACGACGGCATTGACGTGGATGCTTCCCGCCACTGCCTCATTGAGGACTGCTTTATCGACACGGGCGACGACGCCATCTGCTTCAAGACCACTGTGGACCGTCCCTGCGCCCACAACGTGGTCCGTCGCTGTACCCTCACATCAAACTGGGCGGCCATCAAGATGGGCACGGAATCGGTGGGCGACTTTGAGGACATTGAAATCTCCGATCTTTACGTCTACGACACCAACGGCTGTGCCATCAAGATCGAGCCTGTGGACGGCGCGAACGTGCGGAACATCCGCATCGAAAACGTGAATTTCGACAACTGCACGGGTCCCATCTTTATCGCGAACGGCGACCGTCTGCGCCGCTACAACGAGCATTTCCGTCAGGTGGGCGGCGAGATCGACGGCGTGGTCATCCGCTCCCTGCACGGCTCCTGCATCAACGATGCGGGCACGGGCACAGGCAAGCCGGGCGACGAGCATGAGACAAAGGTCATGAGCTGTATCACCGTCAGCGGCACACCCGATAAGCCTGTGAAAAATCTGACTCTTGCCGACTTCGACGTGCGAATGGCGGGCGGTTGCCGCGAATACGAAAAGCGCGAAATTCCCGAAATGGGAAAGCAGTATCCCGAATATCACGTGTTCGGCGTGCTTCCCGCCTGGGGCGTTTACACCCGCCATATCGAAAATATGATCACCGAAAACATTGCTCTCACCG
>JAZRGD010000015.1:0-38483 GCA_045644045.1 Eubacteriales bacterium | reverse complement strand
AATACATAGTATATTATATAATATAATTTTGCCGTTGTCAACTTGTCAGCGTGATTTTTTCGGCCGTTTTTTCTTTTTTGAGCCGCAAAAATGCTTTTTTTGTAAAATTTGCGCATTTCCTCTTGCTTTCCGTTTTCGTTTGTGGTATCCTTATGAAAACGAACAAACTGGAGTATGCTTATGAAGATTCGAGATTTTATTCTTCAATTCATTTTCCGCGCTTGCGTGGTCTGCGTTGCCGTTTCCCTTCTCTTTTTCGCCGTAGCCACTATCGTCAGATCAAATTCCTTGGACGGAGAGCTGGGCATCTCCTTTTCCCAGTATGCTCTCTTCTTTCTCTTCTCTCTGTTGTTGACAGGTGCGGGCTACGTGTTCCGTCTGAATCTCCACCGTGTCTTGCGCGTCTTGATCCATTTTCTTATCACGGGGACCTGCTTCTTTATCATGTTTGCCGTAGCGGGAAAGCTAAACCTTGGAAACTTTGGCGGCGCTATGATATTTTTCGTCCTGTTTGCCCTGCTGTACGCCCTGTTCTTCGGCGCATACACTCTTCTCAAGCATCTTTTGTTCCCCGAGCTTCGCAAAGGGAAAAAGGCAGAGGAGCAATACGAAAAAAGATTTTGAAATTAAAAAAACAGAAAACGCCAAACTGCGGTTTGGCGTTTTCTGTTTGTCTCGTTTTTACCAAGTAAAGGGCAAGGTCCGACCGGACTCGGCAGAGGCGAATGCCAGCTCCATCACGCGCATGACAAGGCGCATTTCGGGATGAGTCACAAGCTGCGTTGCCTTGCCGTCGATGGCGGCACAGAAATTACGGTAATAATCGTGCACGTCGGAGGCAGGTCTGTCCAGCGTAAACTCGTCTACGGTAACCGAGTCTCTGGGAGCCATAGTTTTGGTCAGACCCGCGGCGGTCTCAACAGGGATGACGTCGCTCTCATGCCAATACTTGCAACGAACGATCCTTGCGCATTCGCGCCAATCGGTGATAATGGCACTTCCCTTTTCCGCCTTCATATAGAAGCGAGGAAGAGAAATGAAGTTATATGTACCGACCTCGATGAACGCCTCAGCCCCCGACTCAAAGGTAATGGTCAGGTAGAAGCCGTCATCCACCTCCTTGTTGGTGATGTTGGTGACGGTGCAATGAACGGTCTTAATGGGCTCCTTGTAGATCTGAAGGAGCTGGTCGATCAGATGAACGCCCCAGTCAAGGATCATGCCGCCGCCTTGTGCCTTTAAGCCGCGCCAGTCACTGGGGATACCGCGAGAGCCGTGAATGCGGGATTCAATGCGAATCGGAGCACCGATGGTGTCTTCCTCCACGATCTTTTTGATGGCCAGATAGTCCACGTCGAAGCGACGGTTTTGATGCACGGAAAAGACCTTTCCGCTCTTCTCTGCCGCCGCGATCATTTTGTCGAGATCGGCAAGCGAAAGCGCGACGGGCTTCTCACAAATAACGTTCTTGCCTGCCTCAAGGGCACGCACGACAATATCAAGATGAGAGTCGTTAGGAACGGCAACGGTGATGAGATCCACCCGCTCGTCGGCCAAGACCTCCTCAAAGGAGCCATAGGCATAAACACCCATGTCTCTTGCCTTTTGAGACTTTGCCTCGTCAATATCGTAAATACCGAGAAGGTTGACCACATCGCTCGTCAGGGCGTTCTTCACGTGGAAGCCACCACCCATGCCACCGTTTCCAATGACCACAAGATTCTTTTTCATAGTTTACCTCACATACATTACAAGCGTGATACGTAGTAGGCACTGTTTTCACCGTGCCAGACATATTTTAACACATTCTGCCGAGAAAAGCAAGCCTTTTCCCGCATTTTTTGCGCCATTTTTTCATATATTTCGGCCTTTTTTACACTTTTTCGTACAAAAGGGCGTTTCCTCTTTTTCCACACCGCTTCACGACACCCATTTCACAAAGAACGTGAAGAAGAGCAAGGGGGTTTTTCGGCCCGCCCTTGATCGCCTTGCGAAAATCCTTACGGGTGAAGGGAGAAGAAAGTGTCGGCGGGAACAGTGCCGCAAAGGAGGAGGCGGTGTTCAGCAAAAGCCTGTCGGCAAGCGCGGTAGGAATACGGTCGTGCCGCTCCGCCCCGCGCTTTTTGTCCTTCCCCCATCCGTTTCGCAAACGGTATTCCTGCATATCGACCAAAAGCAGTAAAACGGAAAGATTTGGGTGAGCCAAAAAGGGCAATATTCTCTCCAGCTCTCGACCGGCATCGAAAAAGCTTCCTTTCTTCGCCACCTTGCGCAAGGGAGATACGCCGCCGTCCTCCTCGATCCACGAAAGATATTTCGTAGCAGGAATGGGATACACTACCGTTACGGGATACAGAGGCAGAAAGGCCTTCAGCTTGGGAAGCAAGCGGTCGAGGCATCGCGTTTGGATCTCGATGATCTCGCCGTCGCGAAAAACGTCCGCCACGTATCCCTCCACCCTTTGCTCGTGAAAGGTAGCGTCGGATTCCACAAAATCCTTCAACACCGCGTGCAGAGTCTTCTCTCCCAGAATGCCGATGGTGTCTCTTTCATACTTTCGTCCGACGATCCTTGCGCAAGAGGCCTCAAAGCGCGCCCTTTCCTTTTCCATCCTTTTGCTCCTCCGAGATTGATACTTTATTTTACCATTTTCGGCCTTTTCTGTCAATAAAAATCGAGAAATAGACAATAAGAAAAATTCCCGCCGTCTCACATGAAACATTTTCTGATTTCCGTCATATGGCTCTTGCTTTTTACGGCAGGACGTGTTATAATAAATTTTGGTACAAATTCATTTCTAAAAAAAGAGGTGAGCGGCATGGCAGTAACCAAAAGACGGGAAACGGGCGAGCCTGTTTTGGACAAGGATTTCGAGATCCATACGGTGCGCCTCAGCACACCGGAGGAGGAGCATACCCACGGCTTCGTTGAGCTGGTCTATACGCAGAGCGGTAAGGGGCTTCACAGGATCGACGGAAAGGAATATCACGTAAAGGGCGGCGACCTGTTGATCATCAATTATCGCTCCCGCCACGCCGTCACGCCCATTGAAAACCTTTCCTACGTGGATATTATGCTCAAGCCCTCCTACGTCAACAAAACGCTGGAGGAGACGGAAGACCTCTTTTTGCTTCTTAAGCTACGGGATTTCTCCGATCCTTCCAACCGCATCATCAAGGAAAATCTGCTTTTGCATTTTGAAGGAGAGGAAAGAAAAAGGGTCGAAATGCTGCTCGCTTTGACAAATGAGGAGCAAACAAACAAGGCTCCTGCCGTAAATTTGATCATGAATTCTTCCCTTTCTATTTTGTTAAGCTTGGTCTTTCGCAAGATGGCGGAGCATCAAGGCAGCCGTCTTTCGGTAGACGACCGTCTTCTCGCCTACATGGAAAGAAATTGCACAAGCCTCCTTTCGGTAAGCGAGATCGCCTTGCAGTGTGGCTACACCCCCGAGCATTTTTCAAGGCTGTTCAAGGCCTTCACGGGCAAGACCCCCACCGACTTTCTGACCGAATGCAGACTTGATAAAGCCACGTTGCTTTTACGCGAGACGGACAAGCCTACGGAGACTGTCATAACGGAGTGCGGCTTTTCCAACAGAACGGCCTTCTTCAAAAAATTCACGGCCCGTATGGGCGTCACACCTTTGCAGTTCAGAAAAAATCAAAAATAAATACTTTTTTCATCATAAACCTCTCTTGTTTTTCGCGTAGAGAGACTGTATGCGGCTACGAACACCTTCAAGCCGCCAAGCGCGTATTTTCAGACGAAGAACAAGGGCAGACTGCCGCAAGTACAACGCGTTTGCGGCAGTTTTTTCTATTCCTGCGGCAAATCCGAGAAAACTTTCGACGGACCGATTGACAGAAATGAATTTATTTGTTATAATATTAAGAGAAAGTATACAAGGCGGTGTGGAGGATGAGAAGGTATTTAAATGCTTTGTACGGAAACGACCGTACCCGCGCGATGCTCGGCGGCTGTGTCGAGCAGGGAAATCTTCCTCACGCTATGATCTTGGAAGGTCTGTCGGGAAGCGGAAAGCGCACTCTTGCCAAGGAGCTTGCCGCAGCATTGGTTTGCGAAAACAAGAACAACGACGCCCATCCCCTTCCCTGTCACGCCTGTCGCGCTTGCCATCTCGTAGATACGGAAAACGCCACCGACGTTCATTTTATCTCCCGTGAGGACAAGGCCTCTATCGGTATAGAAGCAGTACGTGAGCTGCGTCGGGACGTTTATTTATCCTCCACCGAGTTTGATGCCCGTGTCTATATTTTTGAGGAAGCGCACACCATGACTCCTCAAGCCCAGAACGCTCTTTTGATCGTTTCGGAGGAGCCACCGCCCGGCGTGTACTTTTTCCTGCTCGCCGATTCTGCCGCGGATCTGCTTGAAACCATCAGGAGCCGCGCCCGTACGGTGCGCATGGAAAAGCTGTCAGAGTCGGTATTAGAGAATTATCTCTCCGAAAAGCACCCCTCCCTCGCGGCCTCCGACGCCGCTCGCCGCGAAGCGATCGTCATGGCAGACGGAAGAGCGGGTGAGCTGTTGCGCTTGTTAGAGCCAAAGAGCAAGGAGCAAATGCAAAAATCGCGTGGGGTCACCGTGCAGCTGTTGCACGCATTCGCCTGCGGCCGTTATTCCACGCTTTGCGAGGCCTTTTCCGCCCTTCCCACCAAGCGCGACGAGCTGATGGAGGCACTCGCCCTTCTTTCCCTGTCCGTCAGGGATCTGATCCTAAGAAAAAAAGACGAAGCTTCCCCCCTATGCTTTTTCACCGACAGTGCCGCGTGTGAGCCGTTGCTCACCTCCTTCCGCACGGACAAGCTTTTTTCCGTGTCCGACGCCCTTAACGAGGCCTTGGAAAAGCTGGACAAAAACGCAAACACAGGCACGGTTCTCAGCCTTTTGAAGGCTAAACTGCGCAGCAAATGATCAAAACGAATGAAAGGAAGTCCCAATGGGACCATGGTACAACATATGTGTGAACAAACCACCACGCCGAAGACGTCGGAAAACGAACCTGTCTCCAAGGCAGAGCATACGTCCGACGCCTCCCGCGAGTCGGATATCGCGCCCAAGGAGGAAAAGATCTCCGTAGTGGGCATCAGCTTCCGTTCGGGCTCCAAAACTTATTTCTTCGATCCCGGCTCTCTCCGCCTATCGGTAGGCGACAGCGTCATCGTAGAGACGGCACGAGGCATTGAGTTTGCCAAGGTAGCGTTCGGCAATCGCCCCATGGAGGTCAAAAAGGTCGTGCATCCTCTCAAAAAGGTGGTACGACGCGCCACGGAGCAGGACATTCGCAAAAATGAAGAAAACCGCGCCGCAGAGCACCGCGCCCGCCAGATCGGCGAGGAAAAGATCGCCAAGCACAAGCTGGAAATGAAGCTGGTGGACGTAGAATATACCTTCGATAACCAAAAGCTTCTCTTCTATTTTACCGCCGACGGTCGCGTTGATTTCCGCGAGCTGGTGAAGGATCTGGCATCCGTTTTCCGTACCCGCATCGAGCTTCGCCAGATCGGCATTCGCGACGAAACCAAAATGATGGGCGGCCTTGGCGTTTGCGGACGACCCTTTTGCTGCTCCAGCTTCTTAAGCGATTTCGTTCAGGTTTCCATTAAAATGGCGAAGGAACAGAATTTCTCCTTGAATTCCTCGAAAATTTCGGGTAGCTGCGGGCGTTTAATGTGTTGCCTCCGCTATGAGCATGAGGTGTATGAGGAGGCCTTGAAGACCACGCCTCCCGTCGGTTCCTTAGTTTCCACCGAAAACGGCAACGGATACGTGATCGAGACACGCCCCTTGACTCAAATCATCAAGGTACGCTTGGAGGACAGCACCGAAACCAAGCTGTATGCCTGTGACGCGGTAACGGTCATCAGTGCGGGAAAGGGACGCCGTCCAAAGCCCGAGCCCAAGGAGACGGACAAGGAAAGCGAAAAAAACGAGGATAAAAAACCTGCCGAAAGGAACGGCTCGCACAAGCGACACCACCATCATGACAACCGCAGAGGGGGAAAAAAACCTGAAAACGGTTGATTATACCCAGGTTTTTCCATTTTTATTCGATTTTTTTCAAAGAAACTTGATTTTTTCATCAAAACATCTTGATTTTTCTCTTGAATACTGCTACAATAGTGTTGCAAAAAACAAATACGGAGGTATTACATCATGGCTTACAAAATTACTGACGATTGCATCGCTTGCGGTTCTTGCGAGGGCGAGTGCCCCGTAGGCTGCATCAGCGAGGCTGATGGCAAGTACGTGATCGATGCTGATCAGTGCATCAGCTGCGGTTCTTGCGCAGGCGTTTGCCCTGTGGACGCTCCTGTGGAGGAGTAATTCAAGGCTACCATTAGGGTTGACACAAGTTTTCTTGGGTCAACCCTTTATTATTTTACTCTCTCGCGAAAGGAGACCTACCGTGGATCATTTCTTACAGGAAAACGAGCGGCTTGACGAGGTGAACGACCGCCTGCGCCTTATTCAAAAAACGGACGGTCTTACCTTTGGCACAGACGCTCTTTTGCTCGCCGCCTTCATACAAAAAAAGGGCCGCTTAGCCCTTGAATTGGGTGGCGGAAGCGGCATCATTTCCCTGTTGCTGGCCGCAAGAGGGCGATTTGAGAGCATTCGCACCGTAGAGATCCAAAAGGAATACGCGGATCTGATCGAACGCAACGTTGCACTTAACGGCTTATCCGACCGAGTACAAGCAGTATGCGCCGACGTGCGTGATCACAGTGCCTTGGGAGAACGCGGCAGCTACGACGCCGTATTTTCCAATCCCCCTTATATGACGACGAGCTCCGGTCTTCCCTGCGTGAGGAACGCAAAAAACACCGCGCGGCATGAAACCAGTGGTACCATCGAAGATTTTGCGAAAGCGGCCGCGTCCATGCTGAAATACGGCGGAGCGTTCTACACCGTCTACCGTCCCGAACGGCTTCCCGATCTTTTTTCGGCCTGCCGCGCTTGTCGACTGGAGCCCAAGCGTATGACCTTCGTTCACGCCCGCGCTTCTCTTCCACCTTCCATGATACTTGTCGAATGTCGTTTGGGAGGCAAAAGCGGGCTTTCGGTATCACGCCCCCTCATCTTAGACGAGGGAAAACACAACACCCCCGACTACGATTATCTGCTTGAGATGGGTATTTTGCCCGACGATTTTTAAATGAAAGGAAAGATAGCATGCCATCCTTTACAGATATGATCACAGATGAGGAAAAGAACAGGGTTCTTCCCCGCACTCTTTACCTGGTCGCTACCCCCATCGGCAATTTGTCCGACATCTCCGCCCGTGCCATCAAGGTTTTGAGCAACGTTGACATCGTCGCCGCCGAGGACACGAGAAACGCGCAAAGACTGTTGTCACATTTTGGGATCCACGGCAAGGAGCTGATCAGCTATTACGAGCACAACAAGCGCGAGCGCGGAGAGATCATCGCCGCCAAGATCGAAGCGGGTGCGTCCTGTGCGCTGGTGACCGACGCGGGAACCGCCGCCATCAGCGATCCCGGTGAGGACCTGGTCAAGCTGTGCGCCGAGCGCGGCATCACCGTTACCGCTATTCCGGGCTGCTGTGCCGCAGTCAACGCGCTGTCTCTTTCCGCTCTCACCACCGGGCGATTTTGCTTTGAAGGATTTTTGTCCACCAATGCAGGAGAGCGCAAAAAGAGATTGGAGGAGCTGGCGGGCGAAACGCGAACGATGATCTTTTACGAAGCCCCCCACAAGCTACGCAAAACCCTTGACGATCTTCTTGCCTTCTTCGGAAATAGGCGCATATCACTCTGTCGCGAAATGACCAAGCTTAACGAGGAGATCATGCGCACAGATCTCAATTCTGCCATAGATTATTACTCGGAAAACGCGCCGAGAGGAGAATACGTCCTGGTGCTTGAGGGAGGCACCGATCAGCCGAAAAAGGATACCTGGTTTGCTTCCTTATCCCACGAGGAGCATATCGCGCGCTACGAAGAGCAAGGGCTTTCGCACATGGACGCCATCAAAGCCGCCGCCAAGGATCTCGGCATTTCAAAAAGCGAGCTTTATAAATTGCTTTTGGAGAACAAGTGAGGACAAAATGGAGCTTTGGGATGCCTATTACGCGAACGGAACGCTTGCGGGTATTGATCTGATCCGTGGAGAGCCCGTGCCGGAGGGCCTTTATCATATGGTAGCCGAGATATTGGTGCGCCACGAAGACGGAGAGTATCTTTTAATGAAGCGCGATCCTCACAAGGCGACGTACGGCGGCTATGAGGAAGCTACCGCCGGTGGCTCAGCCCTGAAGGGTGAGGACGCACGCACCTGCGCTATACGAGAGCTGCGAGAGGAAACGGGGATCACGGCAAGCGACCTGTCCCATGTAAGCGTAACGGTAACGAAAGGCGTTATTTATCACGCCTTTCTCTGTGTGACGGACTGTGACAAGACCGCTATCAGGCTGCAAGAAGGAGAAACCGTTTCCTTCCGTTGGATCGGTGAAAAAGAATTCATCCGTTTTTTTCAATCGGCGGAAATGATTCCCCACACGCGAGAGCATTACCTCGCCTATTTCGAAAAAATAAAGTGCAAGACTGAATAAAAAAAGCCCCTTCGGGCTTTTTTTATTCAGTCTCTTTTGTTATATGAGGCATTTTCGTAACCGCGCGAAAGCCATCCAGCTCACTGCGGCAAATGGCACCGAAGATGCGATGTCTAAGTCCCTTGTTGTTCTTCTCCAGCTCCGCAAGCAGCTTTTTCATGTTTTCACGCTCCGTATTGTGATTCTCGGGGCACACGCTTTCGATGAGCGGCAAGTCGCTGTGACGCACGAAGTAGCGAATATCCTTTTCTTCCGCGTAAAGAAGGGGGCGGATCAAGGTAATATCGGCTCGTGAAAGATAAGAAACGGGAGAAAAGCATCCAAGCCGCCCTTCAAAAAACAGGTTCAGCATGAAGGTATCCACCGCGTCGTCAAAATGGTGTCCCAGCGCCACGCGATCCGCTCCCATTTCCTTGGCCGTGGAATGAAGCACCCCCCGTCTCATTTTAGAGCAAAGAGAGCAAGGGTTGGGCTCCTTCCGTACGTTAAAAATTATTTCCGCGATATCGGTCTTGACCACCCGATACTCGACCCCGATCTTATCGCAATAGGCCTGAATAGGTGAAAAATCGCTTCCCTTGAATCCCATATCTACCGTGATGGCGCAAAGCTCGTAAGGAACGGGATAAAAGCGGCGAAGCTCCGAAAGTGCCGCGAGGAGAGTCATAGAATCCTTTCCACCCGATATACCCACGGCTATTTTGGAATGAGGCTCTACCATACGGTAGTCCTCCATGGCCCGTCGGGCAAAGCTGAGTATCCTTTGAAGCTCCTTCATGTGTCAACCCTTTCGTAAGCAGCATAAAATAAAAATAGTATTTTGGAACGGAGGACATTCCTTTGGCAATCAAGATCTATATCGACCAAGGACACAATCCCCAAAGCCCCAACGCAGGCGCAGAGGGCAACGGTTACCGAGAACAGGATCTGGTTTACCGTATTGGCGTGGAGCTGAAAGCACTTCTCGATGCCGACCCACGATTTGAGGCGAGACTGTCTCGCCCAACGGCGGATACCCAACTGGGAACATCCTCCGCCTCCAGCCTTCGCGCGCGCACGAATGAAGCAAACGCTTGGGGCGCAGATCTGTTTCTTTCCCTTCACAACAACGCGTCGGTAGATCCCACGGTATCGGGGCTTGAGGCCTTGGTGTATGAAAGAGAAAGCACGGCATACGACGTTGCGGGCGAGCTGCTATCCGCTCTGTCCGACGCCACGGGTCTAAGAAATCGCGGAATTTTCATCCGCCCGGGCCTTTACGTTTTAAGGCGCACGGCCATGCCCGCCGTTCTTTTGGAGCTTGGCTTTATTTCCAACGCCGCCGATGCTACCCTGTTATATGAAAATCCTGCCCTGTTCGCGCAAGGAATTTACAACGGTCTCGTGGATTATTACGGATAAAAGTCAGCTTTTGGGCAAAAGCTCGATCTTATCCGTGTAAAGAAAATCCTGTGCCTGTGTCACGCTGACGGTAGGAAAGAAATACTCCGCCCCGCAATCGGCACAGAACACCCGTATTCCCCCCGCCATGATCTCGATCTCGTAAGGACCTTTACCGCAAGGGCAAGAGATCGCCCCCTCGGACTCAAGGTCGCGAACCAAAAAATGAATGATATCGTATATCTGCTCGTCGGGAAAAAGCTCCTCTTCCTCCTCACGCTCGGCGTCATCCTCCCCACGCGCGGCGGGTAAGGTGATCCCGTTTTGCTCAAACAGATCATTCAAGGCCTTTGCGCTTTCATTCAAAGCCTTTTGTAAAGACTCCGGCTTTCCGATAAAGCACATGTCTACCCCCGTATAGGGACACCCCAAGAGAAAGATCTCTCTCTCAAAGAACACCTTTTGCGTAACCACAAAATGATGAGGGTTCTCACAAAACAGACACGGCACGGCGAGGCGGATCTTTTTATCGTTTGTGTAGGTGACGGAAAGCTCACTTTTTCCGCAATCGCATTTCAGCTTGATCATATCCGCCGCAAGAGCGAACTCTCCTACGTATCCCAAAACCGCCGTACCGCAGTGGGGGCAGTGGTAAGCGATATGCGTTTGTTTTTGCTCAATAACCATAACTATCTCCTGTTTACATTTTCAGAATTAAAAAGGAAGCTCCAAAAGAGAGCAAAAGTGCAAGAAGAGCGAACAAAGTTGCCCCCACCTTTCTTTTGCGCTCCTCCTCATCTCTGTATCCTGTTTCTCTTATCTTGCTCCTACCCGTAAAAAGCGCAAGCACCGCGAAAAGCAAAGCCAGCGCGATGAAGATCAGTGGCATAACCAGCCCACCAATCCCTTGCGACAGTCCTTCCCAAACGGAAAGAAATACGAGATAGACACCGACGCGCCAAACAACAGCGCAGGACAAAGCAGAAAAAAGTGATTTTGTACGGTCCCGCGCGACGGCACACAAAAGCCCCGTGAAAAAGAGAAACGGAAGCGTCGAAACGGAAAAACCGTAAGCGGAGGAAAAGCAAGCAGAGGTCAAGATCGCCAAGAAAGATCCAAAGGCGGTAAAGTGAGTCTGCAAAGCACCACGGACAAGCATCTCCTCACAAAACGCACTCAAAATAACCAATCCGAAAAAAGACAGAACGGTAAATTTCCCGGGAAACGCTACACCGCCATACAATGAGAACGACCAGCCGAGAAAGCGATATAAGAGAGCCCCGCCCGTCCCTAAAAAGAATGAAGCGACGGTATACAAAGCAAGCTCGGGAACAAGGATCTTCTTTACGCGATCAAGTCCAATCGGTGCGCGATATCCCTCCTCGCTGTTCAAAAAGAACAGCAAGGGCAAATAAAACGCAACGAACGGGACCACCAAAAATAACGGATAAAGCAGCTCTCCCTCCGTTGGCAGCAGTGCGGCAAAGAGAAAGCAAAGAAGAAAAGAAACGGCGTACACGGAAAGCAAAAGCAAAAAACGGTTTTCCAAAAAGCGTAGCGCCTTGCGTTTTTCTTGTTTCATGATCCCATCCTGACCCATTCATATTTTCTGTCAAGCGACAACTCATACGCTTGCACGCGTTTCAAAGACAAAAACGCATCACTTATCCTCATTCTTTGCGCGATATTCCTCGGCAGTAACGAGAACCTCTCGAGGCCCCTGTCCGTCAGGCGGACCAACGATCCCCTTCTCCTCCATAAGGTCTATGAGTCGCGCGGCTTTCCCAAAGCCTATCGCCATTTTTCTTTGCAAAAGCGAGCTGCTGACCTTTCCCGCTTCAAGGGCGATCTCAATGGCCTGTGGAAGAAATCGGGCGAGCTCGGTAGGAAGTGATTCGTCGGAGGAAGCGGCACGCTCCTTCTCAATAGCGACGAGGATCTCTCGAGGCCCCTGTCCGTTAGGCGGGCCAACGATCCCCTTCTCCTCCATAAGCTCTATGAGTCGCGCGGCTTTCCCAAAGCCTATCGACATTTTTCTTTGCAGGATCGTGATCCCGACCATTCCCGTTTCCAAAACAACGTCGATAGCGGTCGGCAGGAGCTCGTCAACGCCCACAGAAAGTCTTCCGGAAGAGCAAACGCCGCGCAGCATCCTTTTCGCTTCCTCCTTGCCGTGAAGCCATTTAACCAGCTCAGCACCAAACGTCATCGCGGCACCCATGCCGCGCGCGGTGGTGATCAAGCCATCCGTAACGACGGGCTCCTTACGCACGATCGCTCCTTCAAGCTCCTTTTCAAAGCCGGGATAACAGGTGGCGAGCTTCCCCTTCAAAAGCCCCCGACGACCAAGCACCAGGGGGGCGGCGCAAATGGCGGCAATACGCCCACCGTCCGCAGTCACGCGCCGAAGCATATCGTCCGTAACGGGCGACGCGTCAAGATTCAAGCTGCCGGGCATCCCACCGGGAAGGATCAAAAGATCGATTTTGTCGCTTGCGTCGGCAGGCATCACGTCAGCCACCACGTCAATTCCGTGAGCGCCGTGCACGACGAGCCCATCCTCTATGCTGACCGTTTTGACATGACTGCCTGCCCTTCTGAGCATATCGACAGGGGTCAAGGCCTCAATTTCCTCGAAGCCGTTGGCTAACAACACGTAGATCATATTTTGCTCCTTCTTTCCTGTTTTTGATTATTCGTCATTTTTGAGGCGCATCGCGCGATACTCGTCCATGGAAATAAGGATCTCGCGCGGCTTCTGCCCGTTAGGCGGTCCTACGATACCCATTTCCTCCATGCGGTCTATCATGCGCGCGGCCTTACCAAAGCCAACGGAAAGCTTTCTTTGCAGCAAGGAGGTAGAGATCTTATCGTTTTCAAGTGCCACCTCGATGGCACGGTAAAGAAGCTCCTCTTCACTCCCCACGTCACCGCTGGCTTCACCTGTCGGCAATTCGCCTCCCGACTTTTTATCCTTGTTGTATTTCTCGCTCTCTCTTTCCATGTCTGCCATGACCTCCTCGTTGTACTGCACACGCGAGGAGTTCTTACGCAGATATTCCGCCACACGGTTGACCTCGTCGTCGTCAAGGAAGGCACCCTGCACGCGCTTAGGTGTCATCATCTGCATACCGGGGCAAAGGAAGAGCATATCACCGTTGTTGAGAAGCTTCTCCGCACCCGTGGCATCAAGGATCGTGCGAGAGTCCACCTGAGACGCCACGTGGAAGGCAATGCGGGAAGGAATGTTGGCCTTGATAACGCCCGTAATAACGTTAACGGAGGGACGCTGGGTACCAATGATCAGTATGATACCCGCGGCTCGCGCCTTTGCGGCAATACGCGCGATGGAATCCTCCACGGCATCCTTGGCCTGGATCATCAGGTCGTGCAGCTCATCAATGACGATGACGATCTGCGGCAACGGCTCACGCTCGGGATGATCGGCAAGGGTCTTGTTGTACGCCTTGATGTTACGAACACCGACACGCTCGATAATATCGTAACGGCGCTCCATCTCTCCCACAGCCCAGGAAAGTGCTCCGGCGGCCTTTTGCGCCTCGGTCACGACGGGCACAAGAAGGTGCGGGATGCCGGCATAGGATTTGAACTCAACCTTTTTGGGGTCGATGAGGATCAGCTTGATCTCGTCGGGTCTCGACTTATACAAAAGGCTGACCAGAATGGAATTGATACAAACCGACTTACCCATACCCGTAGCACCCGCTACCAGGAGGTGAGGCATCTTTTCCAGATCCGCAAATACGGGGACGCCTATTACGTCCACGCCAAGGCAAACAGTGGTTTTTCCCTGGGCATCACGGAAGGTATCGGTATCCAAAAGACCACGCAAGCGAACACTGCTGTATTTTACGTTAGGCACCTCAACACCTACCGCCGCCTTGCCGGGAATGGGGGCTTCAATGCGGACGGATATGGCCTCTAAGTTCATGGCGATCTCATCCACCAAGCTTTCAATGGCACGGATACGGACGCCCTTATCGGGGATCAACTCGTAGCGAGTCAAGCGAGGGCCACGGGAAGCACAGCTTTTCTTCGCCCCAACACCGTAGTTGGCCAGCGTCTCCATCAGCTTGTCTGATTTTTCCTTTATTTCCTGATCGCTGTCCTCTTGGCTGACCTGGGTATCCTCCTGCAGGAGAGAAAGCGGAGGAAAGCTATGGAAAAAGCTATCCTGCCTTCCATCAAACGTCCCTTCTCCGCCGCCGACCGTTTCCGCGCCGATATGCTCTATCACGTGGGCCTTGTTGATGACAAAGTCATTCTCGCCATCGCCCTCTTCGCTCGCGGTCTCCGTGCCATTCTCCGCGTCCTGTGACGTCCGTTCCGTATTGTCTTCGGTTGCAGCAATCACCGCAGCTATAGAAAGAACCTCTTCACCGATCGCGGCCAACGGATCCGTGACGTCTCCCGCCGCCCCGTCTGCCTGCTCGGCATACGCTTCATCGGCATCGGTGATCTCTCCACCAAGCCGATACGCGGGAATATCGGGAATACCGTCATCGGAAACCGTGAAATCGGCGGAAGGCGTCTCCTCCTCGCGGGAGGGCTTGGTGACAGTCACACCGTTTACCGCCACCTCGGCATCTGTCGAGCCGTCGGCCTGTGTGGGCATGCTATCGCTGAACAAATCGTCGTCATATGCGACATCATCTGCCTCTCGCAAAGCCGTATCGGAGGTTGAGACAGCCTTTTCGCTTTCAAGCAAGGCCATTTCCGCCTCTACGTCAAAGAGCTGTCTGGTAATGGGGCGAAGCGCCTTTCTTTCACCGGGCACCATAAAGGGATCTCGTTCTGCGCCGCCTTTGCTTTTTTCAGAGAGAGCGGTCACCTCCGGAGCAAGATAAACCGAATCATCACCACGGAAGCGCGTATCGTTTTTCTCGGCCTCCGCCTCTGCCTTATCCTCCGCCCTGCGCATCTTGGCTTCCTCTCGCGCCTCGCCACGGGTGCGCAGCCTTTCCGCCATGATCGCGGCAAAGCGTTTGGGGCGAAAATCGAGCATAAACACACAGCAAAGGAACAAGAGCAGGATCGCAATGATCACAGTTCCGATCTTAGACGCCAATGTGACAAAAACAAAACCGATGGCGTTTCCAAGGAATCCTCCGCCAATTTTTCCTTTTCCCATGGCATAGAAATCCTTAAAAGCGTTCATCTGCTCTTCGGAAACCCCAAACGCATACCACAAAACGGATACCAACAGCAAAACCATGAATCCGAAAAACACTTCTTTTCCTTGCGTTTGCTTTTCTACAGAGCGATGCCAACGAAGCGACAACAGCAAAAGCATCGGAGGCAAAAAGAACGCGCCGCATCCCAGCAACCCGAAGGAAACGCTTTGGATCGCGCTCCCCACGACGCCCATGGGTATCTTGGTATAAATGCAAATACCGAAAAATGCGCATAGTGCCACCAATACGATCGGCATTACCTGATGAAAGAGGCTATCCGGGGATGCTTTTTTTCTTTCCCGTTTGTTTCTCCCTCTCCTTTTCGGCATGCTATCCTCGCGCGCTTCTCCTGCGCGTTCTCCGGCACTGTGCTCCGCGTTCTCTGCTTGTCCGAGATCATTTTCACGCTCCTTTACCTCTTCAGTGGGCTGCGTGGTATTCTTATCTTGATCTACTGCCATATTTTATCCTTTCCGAGCTACAATAAAACTGTATAACGGCTCTGTTTTTTTCACATACTTGCTTTAACCGAACACTTACTATTATATATAATACCAAATATTTAAAAGAAATACAAGTATTTTTGCGGGAAAAGAAAAACTTTTTTGCCCGCGCATGGAGAAACAGTGAAAAAAATATTCTTTGGCTTTCCTTCCCTCATCGCTCTGCTTTCAGGGCTTTTGAACGGCTTTTTCGGAACGGGCGGCGGTGTGGCTCTTTGGTTTGCCTCAAGCAAAAACGGAAACGAAAAAAACGCCTTTGCCACCTCCTCCGTCGGCGTACTGATCCTTTCTGCCTTTTCAGCGTTCCTTTACGGTAAAAGCATCTCGCCGTTTGCACATATCACCCCTTTATTCATTCTCTTGTCCGTCGTTGGGGGCGCGATAGGCGCCGCTCTGCTCGGTCGCCTTCCAACCGGAGCCCTGCGACTCCTGTTTGCGATCCTGTTGATCGGCTCCGGTGCCTACGCCGTGTGGAAAGGAGCGTCCTATGCTTTCGCCACATGAATGGGCAGCCCTCTTCTTATCGGTTCTTGCCGGCCTCGGGGTGGGAAGCGGCGGGCTTTATCTGATTTTTCTGACCGCCGTGACAGCCCTCCCGCGAGAGGAGGCGGTCTTCTGCAATCTTTTATTTTTCATCGCCGCCGTTCTGAGCTCCTCCGTCATCCATCTGCGAGGCGAGCGCTTGGATCTTTCTTTTCTTCTCCGCATTCTGCTCTTCGGCATACCGGGCGCGTGGCTCGGCCGCATGGCCGCGACCCTCTTACCTTCCTTCGTCATCCAGATCCTTCTGGGAGCGTTTTTGCTTTTTTCCGGATTTTTTTCACTCATAACGGCCAAAAAGCGCAAAGACGGCGCATCACACTCTTGACAAACGAAGAAAAAGAGACTATAATATTATAAGATAAAGTTCAAACCGCACTATCAACGACTTATATTTAAAGGAGCCCCTTTTCACAAGGGCAGGTAATCGCTATGATCCAACTTTACAACACGCTTTCCTTCAAAAAAGAGGACTTTGTTCCCGTTGAGCCCGGCAAGGTAAAAATGTACGCCTGCGGCCCCACCGTATACAACTTTTTCCACGTAGGAAACGCTCGTTGCTTCACCGTGTTCGATATGCTTCGCCGCTATTTTGAGTACCGTGGATACGAGGTGACCTTCGTGCAGAATTTCACCGACATTGACGACAAGGTCATCCGCAAGGCCAACGAGGAGGGTGTGGGATACAGCGACATCGCCGCCCGCTACATCAAGGAGTATTTCACCGACGCGGAAGGTCTCGGCGTGCGTCACGCAACGGTACACCCCCTTGCTACCGACAATATTGACATGATCCTTTCCATCGTTCAGGGCCTGGTCGATAAGGGCTATGCCTATCCTTCCGGCGGTGACGTTTATTTCCGCACTCGCAAATTCAAGGATTACGGCAAGCTTTCCGGCATTGCCGTAGAGGACCTGGAGTCGGGCGCGCGCATTGACGTTTCGGAGCAAAAGGAGGATCCCCTCGATTTCGCGCTTTGGAAGGGTGCGAAGCCCGGTGAGCCCTCTTGGCCCTCGCCCTGGGGGGACGGCCGTCCCGGCTGGCACATTGAATGCTCTGCCATGGTTAAAAAATACTTAGGCGAAACCATTGACATCCATTGCGGCGGTCAGGACCTGATCTTCCCTCATCACGAAAACGAAATTGCTCAGTCGGAGTGCTGCAACGGCGCGCCCTTTGCCCGCTTCTGGATGCACAACGGCTACATCAACGTGGACAATC
This sequence comes from Eubacteriales bacterium, assembly GCA_045644045.1. Taxonomy (GTDB): domain Bacteria; phylum Bacillota; class Clostridia; order Oscillospirales; family CAG-272; genus UBA1740. The sequence continues at coordinate 21,044 of JAZRGD010000015.1, read as the reverse complement.
AAAAGATGTCCAAATCCTTGAACAACTTCTTTACCGTGCGCGAGATCGCGGAAAAGTACGGCTATCTTCCCATCCGTCATTTTCTGCTTTCCTCTCACTACCGTAGCCCCATCAACTTCTCCAAGGACATCATTGAGCAATCTGTGGCCGCGCTTGACCGTATTTTCAGCTGTGCCGATGCCCTTGCTTTCTATGTGAAGAACGCGGAGGGCGACACCCTGCGCGCGGGCGAGGAGGCTATCGTAGCGGATTTCGAAGCATCCCGCACCGCTATGATCGAGGCCATGGACGACGACTTCAATACGGGTGGCGGCATCGCTTGCCTGTATGATCTGATCCGCAAGTTGAATCAGGCGATGAACGGTGCCACCCCTGCTTCCCGCGCCGCCGTGGAAAAGGGCAAGGCGATCTTTGATGAAATGACGGAGCTGTTCGGCTTCGTTCGCGAAAGCAACACCGACGACGCCTTTATCAAGGAGATCGAGGCCGCCATCGAGCTGCGAAAGGCCGCCAAGAAGGAAAAGAATTACGCCGAGGCAGACCGCATTAGAGCCGAGCTTCTTGCCAAGGGCGTGGTGCTTGAAGACACGCCTCAGGGCACGAAATACAAGATCCAATAATATGAAAGCGCACCGTAGAGGAGTTCTCACGGTGCGCTTTTTATATCCTATAAGAAACCGCCTTTCCAAACGAAAAGGCGGTTTTGTTTTAATTAAATTCCTTATAAATAGCATTCACAGCGCGCTCATAATCGGACTCGCGTACGCCAATGATGATATTCAGCTCGCTGGAGCCTTGGTCTATCATCTTCACATTCACGCCTGCTTCGGCAATGGCACCGAAGATGCGTTGCGCAGTCCCCTTCGCTGCTACCATACCACGGCCTACCACGGCAATCAGCGCAAAGCCGTCCTCAATGGAAACGGCATCGGGTGAAACGGCGCGGTTAATACCGTTGATCACGCTCTCCTTCTTCCCCTCCAAGGCGGCGGTGGCAATGACTACACCCATGGTATCCACGCCCGATGGCAGATGCTCAAAGGAAATGCCGTTATCCTCAACGACCTCAAGCACCTTGCGACCAAAGCCCAGCTCGGCGTTCATTCTATCCTTCTCGATGGAAACGATAGAAATCCCCTTTCGACCGGCGATGCCCGTGACGATCGTGTTATCGTTGTTGGGCTCGGCCTCGGCAACGATCATCGTGCCCTTGGCGGAGGGGTCGTTGGTATTGCGAATGTTGATGGGAATACCGGCGAAGCGAACGGGGAAAATGGATTCATCGTGCAAAACGGTAGCACCCATGTAGGCCAGCTCGCGCAGCTCGCGATAGGTAATGGTGCCGATGGGACGAGGATCCTCTACGATGCGAGGGTCAGCCATTAAGAAGCCGGACACGTCCGTCCAGTTCTCGTAGATATCCGCGTTGACGGCACGAGCCACGATGGCTCCCGTGATATCGGATCCGCCACGGGAGAAGGTTTTGATGGTGCCGTTGGGCATTGAGCCGTAAAAGCCGGGAATCACGGCGTATTCGTACCTTCCTAAGAGAGCGCCAAGCTCCTTGTTGGTGCGCTCGGCATCGAAGGAACCGTTCTCGCAGAAAAAGATTCCCTTGGCCGCATCCACGAACTTAAAGCCGAGATACTTGGCAAGGATCATACCGTTGAGGTATTCTCCACGGCTGGCAACGTAGTCGCGTCCCGCGTGATGCTCGATGGATATTTTTATTTTTTCGAACTCGCTTTCCAAGGAGAAATCAAGCCCCAAGCCGGCGATAATATCGCGATAACGATTCTTGATGATCTCAAAGGTGGGAGCAATATCCTCCTCCGTTACGGAAAGCTCATAGCAACGGTAGAGCAGATCGGTAACCTTGTCATCGCCCGAAAAGCGTTTGCCGGGCGCGGACGGAATCACGTAATGACAATTGCTGTCTGCCTTCACGATATCCGCCACTTTTTTCATTTGCTTGGCGTCTGCCAAAGAAGAGCCGCCAAATTTCAGGACCTTCATTTTCATTTGAGACAATTCACTTTCTAAGAATAAATAAGATCGGTACTTCATGATGAAGAGCAAGAAGCTGCATCACCATTTATGATATTATATACCATTCACATAAAAATTGCAATAGGAAAGCGCAAATTTATAATTTATAATTTTATTGCTTTTTCGGCTGTATTTGTCGATCTCCGTTCTGCTGTACGAAAAAAAATCGCTATTTTCTATTGAAATCTCCGAAAAAATGTAGTACAATCAAAATGAACCTTCAAGGGAGGCAACGATATGAACCATAAAAAGATAGCCGAAGCGGCTCACGTATCCGTATCCACCGTTTCCAAGGCATTGGCAGGAAGTGCCGAGATCAGCGAGGAGACGGCGGACATGATCCGTCGCATCGCCATAGAGATGGGTTATTTCAAGGAAAAAAGCAAACGAAAAAGGGCCTACAAGAAAAACGCGCCCATCCTGATCTCCTTGCTGATGCCTGAGATCATCGGCTCTTATTTCCCCACCATCGCTACAAGCATTCAAAGAATTATTGAGAAAAAAGGCGGGCAGACTGCCATTTATTTGTTCGATTTTGATGTCAAAAAGGCGAACGCCATTTTGGATTCCATCGTGACTCACGGCAGTGCGGACGGCATCATTATTTTTATTCCCCCCTCTGTCGTCTCGCACTTCAACATCCCCATCGTGTGCTGTGACACCAATATCACCTCCGACAAATTTGACTCGGTCCAATGCGACAAAGGCAACGTAATGAACATCGCAGTCTCTCACTTAAAGAGCCTCGGTCACACCTCTATCGGCTTTGTAGGCGACCCGCGCACACGAAACTCTCACGCCGGATTTATCGAAGCAATGCGAAAAAACGGGCTGGAATATCAAGAAAATTTTTCGTACAGTATTGGAGACCGTTATGAGCAAACGGGAGTAGCGGCCGCGGAACGGATCCTCGCCTCCGACGCGCGCCCCACCGCCATCGTTGCCGCCTACGACGAGATCGCACACGCGCTGATCAACACGCTGGCCAAAAACGGTGTGCGGGTGCCCGAGGACATTTCCGTCATCGGTGTCAACAACATTACGTCCTCCTCTTACACCCACGTGCCCTTGACCACCATTGACATTTTCAGCACGGAGCAATACAAAACAGCAGTAGATCTTCTCTTTGACAAGATCCTCAACGAAACGGAGGTCGTCAAGCATATCAACATTGAGCCAAAGTTAGTTATCAGAGAAAGCACAGCACCCCCACGCAAGCATTGACCCTCACGAAAGGAGGCTTTTATGACACACGCGCCCAAAAGCAGAGGCAAATTGCCAACCGTTCTCGCCATTCTGCAAACCGTTCTTTTGGTTCTGTCGGCCGCCGCTTTTTCCTTTGCCATCATCTTCGCCGTCTCCTATTTCTCCGTCGCGGAGGCCCCCGAAGGAAGCGAGATCGGCGAACAGATCAGCGTAGGTCTTTCTCGCGGCCTCAGTGCCGTCTTTTTCGTCATCGCCACGGTCTTTACCGCCGTTTTCTCCATACCCGGCGAGATCGTCGCGATCCTTATGATCCTGAAAACACGCGAACGGAGACGCATTTACGGCATTTGCGCCACCGTCCTGCACGCGCTGTTACCGCTTAGTTGCGCCGTGCTTTGGATCGTTATGCTTTAGCCCCGATAAAAAAGCTGACGCCTCACTTATGAGTGCGCGTCAGCTTTTTTATTTTATACCGTTATCGTTTATCGTTCCTTTTTCCGAAATGTGTTGAGCAGGATATAGACACCAAGCAAAAGCAAGGTGCTACCGCCGAGTACGAGATACATCACATAGGTGGGAACGGCATCACCAAAGAAATAGATGTTAGCGTCCACCGCATCCCGCATACCGTCGATGACCGCCTCGGGAATGCCCGTCTCCGCCATTTCGGCGAACACACCCTGCAAGGCGTGACGGCGCAAAAGCGAGGTGCCGTAGGTGCCCGGCAAGAAGGCCACCGCATTCCTTAAGCCCTCCCCAAAGGAGGATATAGGCATATACGCGCCGCAAATAAAGCCGTAGCCCGCGCTGATGATGGTGCCCACGGCCGAGATCTGTCCTTGCGTGGACAGGAAAAAGCCGATGACGGAGGAGAGCGCTGTACCGAACATCACCAAAAGAAACACGTCGGCCAAGATCAGAAGAACGTCGGCAAAGCTGAGATAAAAGCCCACGATACCCATATACCCAAGGCAGACCGCCATTGCCGTCAAGCAAACGGTGAGGGTGGAAATGAGGGTGGCGGTGTAATAGCTGACCGCCAAGTGGGAGCTGCCAACGGGTGCCATACGAAGGTCCTTGACCGTGCCGTTTGCCCTGTCCTGTACCATAAGAAAGTTGGAGCAAAAGGCCACCGTCACGCAGGAGACCGCCAGAATGGAGGAGATAAGCTGACCGCCCACAAGCCCGCCGAGAATATCCTCGGACAGGGTAAAGCCCTGAGGCAGATTGGCGGTAAAGCTATCCCTGTAAATATTGCTGAGGAAGGTGGCGTAAAGCACGAGGAGGATGGCCGGAGTGATGAGAGAGGTAAAGAACATCCCCTTGTCCTTAAAAAAGAGCTTTACGTTTCGCTTGATCATAATAAGAGTCGTTTTCATCTGCTTCCCTCCTCCGTCAAGGATTTGCCCGTGGCGGCCAAAAAGACGTCGTCCATTTTCCCCTTGGTGATCTCGTAATCACGAAAGACCTCGGGGTGCTTTACGATCAGCTCGGTGGCCGCCGCCGTATCAGGCACGGAAAGACGGTAGGCACCCCGCAGAACGGTGTAAGGCGCGCCAAGACTCTTCGCCGTATCCTCGTCTATGCCGTAAACGGTAACGAAGTCGCCCGAATAAGCGTTTTTCAGCTCCAAGGGTGTACCCTCCGCCACAACGCTGCCGCGATCCAAAATGACGATATGATCCGCCTCTGCCGCCTCCTCCATGTAATGGGTGGTGAGGAACACCGTCATATTTCTCTGCTTGCGCAGGTCTGCGATCACGTCCCAGATCTGCTTTCTCGTTTGGGGATCGAGACCCGTGGTGGGCTCGTCTAAAACCAAAACACGAGGCTCGTGCAAAAGCGCGCGGGCAATGTCCACACGCCGCCTTTGTCCGCCCGAAAGCTTGCCAAGGGTGCGCGTCAACAGCTCTTCAAGAGACAGAAGGGCGGAAATTTCCGCAAGACGTGCGGCAAACGCGTCCCCCGTGATACCGTAGAGAGCGGCGCGGCTTTCCAGATTGTCGTACACCGTAAGTGCCGCGTCCAGCACCGAATTTTGAAAGACCACGCCGAGGGCTCGCTTGACCTCCAAAGCGTGGGCATCGGGGTCCTTCCCCTCGATGACGACGGTGCCGCCGTCCTTTTTGAGTTGTCCGCACATGATGTTGATGGCGGTTGACTTCCCCGCCCCGTTGATGCCGAGAAAGGCGAAAAGCTCGCCCTCCTTCACCTTGAAGCTGATATCCTTGACCGCCTCTACCGCGCCGAAGCTCTTTTTTAAATGCTCTACGCGAATGATGTCTTCCATTTCTGCTTCCTTTCTTCTGTTTGCTTGCTTCTATTATACACGGTGCGCACTCTTTTGCAAGCCCTTTTGTCCCTTCGGTCGCGTTTTCTCCTTAAACGGCAAAAAACGCCCTCTCGAGCGTTTTTTTTGAAGATGGGTTTAAATTTCTATGCCCTTTTTCTCAAGCATTTCCTTTTCAGCGATGCGGATGCCGGATTCTAAGCCTTCTCCATGGTTCACGATCAGACAGATGGCCTCGTAAAACACGTTCTTCGCTTCCTTTTCGGTGAGGCGGTCATCCACCTCGACCGTTTTACTGTACATCTCTTTCCCCTCGTGATCCAAGAAGGGCTCCGTCCGGTAATCAAAGCTGGGCGCGTCGTACCCCACTCTGCTGTTGTCATAAGAGCAGCTGTCACGGTAGTAAATTTTCACTCTCTGTTCCTCCTGAATCAAAATCCAAACTTTAGTGTGATACCGTCCTTTTTACAGTGTACGGTAAGATTTTTGCATCCCGCCAAGGGCGAAACGGTCACCGTTTGCTTCTCGGTAGTTGTCCCGTCGGTGCGATAATAGGGGGATTTGTCCCACTCCCCGCGCACCGTCACGTCTTTCTTCTCCTTGCGCGACTTTGTCATCAAGCGCCACTGGCGTTCGGTTCCGTCGTAGGTTACGGCAATTCCCTCCGTACCCAGAAACACGGCGTCCCCTATTTTACGCACACTTTCGGGTATGTATATGGTTTTGAGGGCTTTGCACCCCATATACGCGCGATCGGGGATAACGGTGTCACCATCCTCCACGCGAACACCCTTTATTTGAGTATTGGAATAGTACGTTCTCGCAATAGTGTCCTTTGACATATTCTCCCCCTCCTGACTGCAAATGCGCAATACCATTATAGCACCATTTTGGGAAAAAGCAAGTTTTTTGCTTCATTTCTGTATGTGCATAGAGAGCCCCTCGAGGTGCTTTTATTTCCGTGCCAAGCGCAAGCCGATCTCGGCCACCCTTTCTTCAAATGCTCTCTGCTCCTGCGCCTCGCTTCTGAGGGAGGCGTGTACCTCTAAGGACATTACCCCCGCGTATCCGATCTCACGCAAGGCATCCGCAAAAGCGGCAAAATCACCGACCCCCGTTCCGGGCACACCGTGAGCGTCCCGTGTGCGGTCGTTGTCATGAACGTGCAAACAGGCGAGCAGCTCGCCTCCGATCATCCGCACGCCATCGGCAAGATCGCCGCCACGCACCAGGTGATGTCCCGTATCGAAGCAGATCCTCAAGCTATCGTGGTCAACGCTCCTGACAAAATCAAGCACACGCTCAAGCGTATTTAAGGGAAAGGCGCGAAAGGGCATATTTTCAAGGCATACAACAAGCCCATACCCCCTCGCCGCGTCGCATAGCCTGCCCATATAATCGGCGTTGATCTCCCACACCCTCTCGGACTCCTCAAGCGATCCGGGGCCAAAGGGCATCACGGGATGTATCGCTACGCATTTCGCTCCTAACAAACAGCTCCCCTCCAGGGTGACCAGGTTTTCGGCAAAGCTTTCTTCCCTTCCTTCTTCTGTCACATCTTTTGTTGGAAAACTAAAGGGCGCGTGCGTTTGGAAGACCGAGAGCCCGCTTTCATCCAGAACTTCCTTCGTTTCCTTCAGTCTGCGCGCACGCTCCTCGCGAGAAAGAGAAAACAGTTCCCCCTTCGGGCTTACAAAGCCACGATAGTCAACGCAATCGTATCCCTGTGCCTTCATAAGCCGCGCGCCCTCGCGCAAGCCGTAAACCGACAAATATTCGGCGCTTGTTCCAAGCCTCATACACGATTTCCTCTATCTGTCATCATCGTCCGTAATAGGGTGCCTGCTCCATCTCCTGATACGGTACGCCCTTGATGCAAAGCTCTTTCTTGTCCTTTTTGCAAAAAACCTTACAAGAAAATTCGCTCCCCAGCTCACGGTGAAACATCGGATACCGATACCCACGCGCAAAGTCGCCCATGGTTATGTGATAAAGAGGGCCAAAGCAAGGCGCGACCATTTCCTCAAACACGGTGCTTTCGCCTCCGTAGGTAATGGATGCGTCACAAGACAGTCCGCTGAAGGCACCCACACCAAGCTCTATCTTATTCTCGCCCTCAAAGCAAATTTGCCGCAAGGACGCACACTGCTCAAAGGCCGAGGACAGAGAAAAAACGCGCTTCGGGATCTCCAGGCGCACAAGTGAGGCGCAACCCATAAAGGCATCCTCTCCGATCACTCTGAGTCCCTTCGGCAGTACGACTCTTTCCAAGGCGGCGCAGTGGGAAAGCACTCCAATGTGAAGCTTTTGTATGCCTTTGGGAATGCGGATCTCACGCAAGGCGGTGCATCCGCTCAGCGCGTTACACCCTAAATGCGTCAGGCACACGGGGAGCGTCAGCGATACCAAGGATTCGCATCTGCGCAAGGCGTCGTCGGGAAGGCGGCGCAAGCGCGGCGGAAGGACGATCTCCGTCAGCGCGGTGCATCCCTCAAATGCCCCTTCGCCAATCTCGCGCACGCCGCGCGGAAGTACCACAGAGCGCAGACTTGCGCAATTCCTGAACGCGCCGTGCCCGACACGGCGCAAGGAGGCGGGCAGACGAACGGAAACAAGCCCATCGCATTTTTCAAACGCGCCGTCAGCGATCACACGGACACCGTGCGGCACACGCGGCGCATCGCTCTTTCCCACGTAACGCGTCAGCGTTTTGTCTTCTATTAAAAAATCAGCCGAATTGCTCATTTTCTGCCCCTTTTCTTGATCTTTAATGGCACTTTGATCCGTTTTTACATAATTATACTATCTTTTCGCCCTGTTTGCAAGTCTTTTTCATCATTTCCCATCTCTTTTTACGAAAAGCAACGCAATTATTTCGATAGTGCTTCCGCGCTCCATCAAGTCCTGTGCGAAGGCTCTTCTCTGCCGATCCACCCCTTAGACCAAGCGAACAGCTCTTCGGAGGCGGCGACGAAATCAACCGCTCCGCCGTTTTTCAAGGTCAAAAAGGTTTTGACAATAACTCGCTCATCGGGTGAGACCGCTTCCGACAGATCCCTCTGTCGGCTGATGTACCGCCCTGTCTGCGCGAAGCAGATCGCCTGCACGACGAAGGATGCCGATTTGTATAACCCTCTCAAAACCTCCTCGCTCTTTTCGTAGAGCATATTATGCACACAGCCGTGGTAGATATTGCAAACGCCGATTTTGATCGCTCTCGCGACGGCGTTGGCATCAAGCAGAGGGAATAATTCCTCAAGACTTCCCTTGATCGGCCGAGTATCGTGGCAGAACTGAAAAAGGTCGGATGGCTCCCAGTTCAAAATTTCATTTTTTCCCGAGAAGAAGCCGCAAACCTTCTCTCGGTGTGGCAAGCCGTCCAAGAGCGCGTTATAGGTTGCGACATCCGAAGCGGAAGCCTCGTCAAGTATGACGGCGATATCAATGTCGCTCTCCTCCGTCGCCTCTCCTCGCGCATAGCTTCCCTGTAAGCCAACAAACCACACACGCGCCCCGAAGGCGTCATGCAAAGCCAATAAAAAGTCCTTCATCCAAAGCGTAACGTCTATCACTATGATCACCTCGTAAAAATTGTTTTTTGAAAGCAGCCGCACCATCGGCGACAGGAGATATGGGTCCCCTTCGGGGACACTCTCGCCCTTGATGCTCGCATTCATGAAATAGCACCGCGCCACCACTGCCTTCGCCATAGCACACCCTCCTTTTACCACTGTAACAATTATAGCGCAAGCGAGAAGAAATGCCAAGCAAAAGCTGAGGGCAGGAACGAAACGTCCTCTGCCCTTTTGCCGTAATTAAAATCGTTCCTTATCGCGAGAGATCAAGAGCTTCGGGTCTTTTACGTTAAAGGGTACCTGCATATAGCTGTCCGTCCATTTTTTCGTGTCGCTCTCGCGCTGCTCAAACCACTCAAAATCATCGGCGGCACCGCCGACCCACGCCGCGTCCTGATGCTTGTAGCCTTGTCCGAAAAGGTTGCCGACCTCACCGCGAGGGTTGTGATACGGCCCAAGCAAATTGCGCAAGGTATTGACAAGCGTCAGCTCCAAAACATTTTCTCCCGCTTTAAGCGCCGAGGAAGCATTGATGCGATAGGGATAGGAATGCAAAATGCCCAGTTCATTCCCGTTCAAGCGCACGTGCACAAGACACGCATTCATTTCCTCAAGGGAAAAGAAATAGGGGGCGTTCTTCTTTTCGTCAATATAAAATCGCTGACGAAGCGTTATTTTCCCCGCATAAAAGGGATAGCCCTCGCGAGTCAGCTCCCCTCTCACCGTCTTTTTTTCCTCACACAGCACCATGTGCCGCGCAAAGCGCACGCATCCGTTGCGAACGGGCTCGGTCGTAGCGCGCACGGCAAAATCACCCAAGAGATACACGCTTTCCGGCTCGCACCCCGTTCGGCTTTCGAACAGAGAGCCAATCGCCGATTTCATTTTGGAGAGAGGCTCGTAATGGCGCTTCAGCTCCAATAGGTTTTCTCCCGCCTTAGCCCTGCCAAGGGGCACTACCTCAAAATCATCAGCAAGGTAATAGCCTTCTTTTTTCGCCTCCACCCTGACACCGTTCAGGTATATCTCATGCTCGTCCGCCTTTTCTAATGCGAGAGAGAGACCGTCCAGCGGCTTTTCACAGTGGAAAACGAATTTTTGCCACAGAGGTCCGTGATAATCCTCCGCCGTCAGGATCTGCTGCATGGCAAGCACGGGATAATCCTTTTCGGTATAAGCGCCGTCCTCTTTTTTGTAGGAGCAAAACTCCAACAGCAACACGTTTTTCTGATCTCGCTCCACCATCTCCCACTCGTTGGAGAGCGCAAGCATTTCCTGACAAGAGGGCGTCGGGACAGTTTCCGCCTTACATTCGTCGCACGCCTCGGTCACCAGCATTAAGCTCCCTCCCTCGGGAATAAGAAGCGGAATGACCGTTTCCTCCTCTTCACTACGACAGGAAACAGGCGTACGGCTATGGGTGAAGCCGTCCCAAAGTTCCGCGCGCACCGTGCCACGCACGGAAAGCGTGCCCTCGACAGCCTGTGAGCAATCGGGGTTGAACAGAAAATAATATCCGTTTTTCCCCTCCACACGGCGGCGGACGTAAACAGTTTTGTCGAAAAAGTCACTGCGGAAGGAAAACGCGCGGTTTTTCGTCAATCGCTCTACCTCGGCGATATCAACGGCATAGACGCATCCAAGCCCGGCCAAAACGTTTTCCTCCGTCTCAAAGCCATCAACGAGCGTGGGGGTGCGGCCTAATACGATGATCTTGCCACCTGCCTCCGAAAACCTCCTGAGAAGCGCCAGCGTGCCGCTTTGTATTTCGATCAGATCGGGAAGCACGACGGTGGAATAGGTCATTTTACCTACGCGCAAGTGCTTCCCCTCCACCTCGCCCATGATCTCCAAGGTGCGCTCGTCTCCAAAATCCAAATTACAGCCGTTAAGCATAAGGGTGGTCAGCAGCCGTTGAAGCTCTCTGTCACGCCGACGCAGGTCGGACAGAGACTTGGGAACGGCGGGCGCTACCGCCTTGGCGTATTCGCAAAATGCGGAATCCAAGGGATGGATCAGCAAGACGTCTCCCTCCGCCTCACCCAAGGAAACAAAGCGAGACGCGGAGGCAACGTAACCGTATAAATAATGAAGATCGTCAAAATAGGGTTGATAATAATTGATCTGCGGCGGATAGGTCCTTTTTCTTCTGCCGCCAAGGGAATAAAAAATGCCGTGCACGCTACGCAAATTGATCCCCTGCGCCGCCATATAGTCGAACATATGCTTTTGATGACGGAAGGTCATATTTTGAGTGGAAACGGCGTACATCTCGCAAAGAGAAAATTCCTTTCCCGTTTGGCGCGCGACAGAGGTCATTTGAAGAGGCGTTGTGTTCAAGGCGGGGCGGTACCTGAGTACCCCCTCCTCCGGCGGGAGCAAAGGGCTATACCGCCAATTCATCTCGCCCTGCAGAATATCAGTGCCCGGAATATCGAAATACCGATAAAACGGCATCACAGCACCCGCGCGCAAGATCTGCGTCTCCAAAGAGTCCTCCATCATCAGGTGACCACTTGACCACAGTCCGTTTTCGTTGCACCAATCGCGAAGGCGAGCGAAATAACAGATCTCCATCCGCTCTTGAAGCAGCTTGCGATAGTGATAACGTACCGTGCGGTATCCCTCGGCATCCGTGTAAAGCTTGTGCAGATTTTCGGTAAGATCATATCCCCAACGTTCACGGAACAGCGTCAAAAAGCCCCGCGGCAAGGGTAAAAAGGCACTGAAATAGCTTGGCTCATCCACCCAGATCGACAAAACGGTGTCACCAAAAAATTCTTCAAACCCCATCCACATTTCGCCATAGCTTTTTTGGATATAAAAGTCGACGGCGTCTTCATTGAACATATCAAGAAAGGTGTCTGAGTGGCAAAGCGTAAAGGTCAGTCCTTCCTTTTGCGACAGTAGCTCCTGCCCTTCGGCGATCTCCTCGCCCTCGTGATATACCTTGATGTAATCCAAGGAATACCGTTTCGGCAGGTCAAGCACATGCTCGGGCATATAGCCCGCCTGCAATAAGACCTTCATCCCCAAGCTTCTCGCATGCTCGCAAGCGGCAAAAACGTGTGCCTTAAATTCAGGACCGGGATAGTCGCTTTGCAAGCCGATATACGTGCGCAAAAGCACGCACCTAACCCCCTCCGCATATATGGCATCAAGCTGTTTTATCAGTGCTATGTCATCAAGCACTCCATTCAACATAAAAAAGTCCATGCCGCGATACATCGGATCGGGGCGGCAAAAGGATTCGTACCCTGTCATAAAAGCACCTTCTTTCCTTTAGGCCTTTTGGTATTCAAATAATCGGTACAGTCTTTTCGAGAAGCCCCCGGCGTAAAGACGAGAGAAAATCAATCGTTCGAAGCCTTTTAGTTCATCTACGTATTTTTTCGGTATCATTGTGTGCTCTTTTACGAACTCAATCGCACCGCCTTGATACGCGCGAGGATCGTCTATGCCGTAAACGTCGGTAACGCCTACGTCGTTGATCGGATTTCGGTGCTTTGACATCCTTGCGGCAAAGGTGGTATAGCAGTCTACCAAAAGCGAGATTCTTTTAAAATGGGCACACAGGCTATCGGTCAGCCCTCGCATTTCATCGGCGGTCAGGTACATACTCACGCCTTCCATAACGACGATGGCGGAGTTATTCTCCCCAATACCCGTCAGCCACCCGCGGTCTCTCACGTCTCCCGCAAGCATTTGATAGCCTTCTTGCTCGGCATAGTAGCGTTTTCTTTCTTCTATAACCTCCGAGAAGTCCACGTCGTACCACTTTCGGTCTCCGCTCCCGACTCTCGTGACGCGGCTGTCCATTCCGCAGCCGATATGAATGACGACGGCATCCCGCCATGCTTCCATTTGCCGTTTCAGCCATTCATCAAACACGGCGGAGCGAATGCCCATGTAGTAGGCAAGCCATTTGGATTTTGCTCTTCCCTTAAGAGAAGCCCCCTCCGCTTCCCAAATTTCTTCCGCTTTTTTGTCATCAAGAAACAACCCCTTTTTGCTCACGTAGGCTTTACCATACAAGGGGATGTATAACGTCTTATTCACGCTGTTCATATATTCACCTACCGCTTCTTATTGATCGGTATGTGTATTATATCATTTCCGGAGGCAGAAGTCAAGTTGGAAGTCTTGGGGCAAAAAAGGAATTTCAGCCTTTTCAGGTGTAGCACTTATGCGTTTACACTTGCAAGGCGAAGCCAAATAGGCTTCGCTCTCGCGCATTTTTCTGCAATAGAAAAGAAAAAACGCCCCAAAGGGGGCGGTGAGATAGGGGTACCCTTCGGGGACGCTCTCGCCCTGCGCCTGGCAAGCAAGCTTGCCGATCTTCGGGCGGAGTGTGCGAACCCTGCCTTTGCGGCTTTGCCGCAAAGGCGCGGTTTCGCGCCCTATCTCTCCGTCAAAGAAAAGAAAACCGTACCCCGATTGGGGTACGGTTTTCTTTGGCGGAGAGATAGGGATTCGAACCCTAGATGCAGTATCAGTGCATACACGATTTCCAGTCGTGCGCCTTAGACCAACTCAGCCATCTCTCCAGAACAAGCAGTATTATAACACAAAGTTTTGAAATTGTCAAGCGATTTTCGCATTTTTCTTTGGGATTTTTTCTTTTTTGCGTTTTGAAGGGAAAAGTGCCTTTCTCGCAAAGCGGAAAGGCACTTTTTGCATGGCGAAGGGTCAGATCTCGTAGTCGATGGCTACGCTGCTCTCTCTGACGGCGTGCATATGGGTCTTGACCACGTCGCAGTGATAGGGGTCGTTTTGATACGCCTCCAGGGCGGCGAAATCGTCCAGAAGGACGGTGAGCATCACGTCATAGGAGCGAGGAGAATGAAGGGCGTCCACTCCCACCTCAATGCCCCTCAGCATGGGCACGTTTCCTTCCATAGAGCGCAAGACCTCGGCGGCCTTCTCTACACTCTCGCCCTCTTTGATCTTAAAGCATACGACGTGCTTAACCATATCTTCTCTCCTTTGTTTTTAAATCAAAAAAACGTAGCGACCTCGGGGTCGGGCTTTTCGGCGGGCTCGCAATCCGTCATTTTGAGGACGGGGCCCTTTCCGCGATAGATCTTGTGGTACGCAAGCTCCAGCTTGCCCGTTACGGTAACCCAATCTCTCGTTTCGAGAGGGGCGGTTTCCTTAGCCACCACGGCAAGTCCGCGATAGGTGATGTCTGCCTCACAGCAGGTCATTACGTGTCTGCCCGCCACGAACTCGTTGTCCGGAAGTGATTTGTCTCTTGCCACGATGCCCTTGAAGCAAACAGTCTTGCCGATATACTTATCCATTTCCTCGGAGAGGTCACGGTAAAACACCGCGTAGTCGGTGTCCGAGATGACCACCGTTTCGGCATTCAAGTCGTAGGGCAGAGGATCCTCGATGGTGTCCTGCTCAAAGGTGCCATCCTCGTATTCGTAGCCGATGGCGGCCTTGCGGCTGGAGCCGCGCACGATCTTGTGCAGCTCGTTTTTGTCAATGCTATCATTGTAGCGATTGAAAACGATGACCTCGCAGGATTGCAGCTTGTCCACCATCAGCTGGCGCATATTGGCGTTATACTGCAAGAAGGTGGTGGAATCGGCCAGCATAAACTCTTGGTACACCAACCAGTTATCGGGCAGGACATTGTAAAGCTCGTCCAGCATCCACATACCGTTGTACTCCACCAGCACGCGCTCGGCCTTGTAGACCTTGGCGAGGGCGGTCAGCTTTTCCTTGGTCAAGGCCTTTGCGTCATCAATGACCTCCACACGAACGTTTTTGCCGCTAAAGGTAGAGATATCAAGCTCCTCTACCCCTTCCTCGCAAAGAAGGATCAGGGTGCTTTCCCCTGCGTTGAAGCGCTCGTCCTCCATGGTCTCCTGAATAAGACGCGTCTTACCAGACTCAAGGAAGCCTGTAAATAGATATACGGGAATTTCCTTTTGCTTTGCCATATTCTTATCCTCTCAATTCCACGCCAAAGAGCTTACCGAGGGCTTCCCTGTCAATATGGGAGCCAATGATACACAGTCTGCCCGTCACCCCTGCCGTACCGTAACGAACGTCGGGCTCGCCGGGAACGTAATCAAAGTGGATCCATCTGCCGTCCTCGGCGGCTACGATGCCCTTGGCACGCAGAACGAGACCGAAGGCAACGGTGTCCTCGGACAGAGCATCCAAGGCGATCTTAATTTCTTCTGCCGTGAATTTTTTCGCGGTTTCCGCGCCAAAAGAGGTAAACACCTCGTCAGCGTGATGATGATGGTGGCAGTCACAGTGAGGATCGTCACACTCGTGGTCGTGGTCGTGATGGTAGTCATCCTCATGCTCCTCATCATGGTGATGGTGGCAATCGCAATGGGGATCGTCACACTCGTGGTCGTGGTCGTGATGATGATGCTCATACTCCTCATCATGGTGATGGTGGCAATCGCAATGGGGATCGTCACACTCGTGGTCGTGGTCGTGATGATGATGCTCATGCTCGTCATCGTGGTGATGGTGGCAGTCGCAATGGGGATCGTCGCACTCGTGGCCGTGATGGTGATGATGCTCGTGCTCGTCATCGTGGTGATGGTGCTGCTCCTCTGCCAGGCGAGCAAGGTCTGCGGCGAGAGTATCCTTTTTCTCAATGGCGGCGAGAATGTCCTTGCCGTCAAGAGACTCCCAAGGCGTAGTGATGATGGCGGCATCGGGATTACTCTCACGGATGAGGGAAACGGCGGCCGCGACCTTCTCATCGCTCAGTTTTCCCTGATGGCTCAGCACCACGGCGGAGGCGTGGGCGATCTGATCGCCGAAGAACTCGCCGAAGTTTTTGAGGTACATCCTACACTTGGCGGCGTCCACCACGGCGGTGTAGGCGTTGAGGCAGGCGTCCTCCGACAGCACGCCCTCCACGGCGCGGATCACGTCGGACAGCTTGCCGACGCCCGAGGGCTCGATGAGGATACGGTCGGGGTGATACTCGTCCAGCACCTTTCTGAGTGCCTTTCCGAAATCCCCCACCAAGGAGCAACAGATACAGCCCGAATTCATCTCGGTAATATTGATGCCCGCATCCTGCAAAAATCCGCCGTCAATGCCGATCTCGCCAAACTCGTTTTCGATCAGCACCAGCTTTTCACCCGCATATGCCTCGGCGATCAGCTTTTTGATCAGCGTGGTCTTTCCCGCGCCGAGAAAGCCGGAAAAAATATCAATTTTCGTCATTTTGTTCGTCCTTGTTCTTTCGCGCGTACGCGTATTTTACTAAAGTATTATATACCCATTCTTCCCAAAAGTCAAGAGGCGACCCGAGAAAACCGAGCCGCCTCCCTTTTTTAACGAATATAAAGTCCGTTTTCGTTTCTGTCCGCCGTCAGAACGGTATCCGGCGCGGGGTCGTCCGCGATCAGCTTGCGCGCCAAAAGCGTTTCCAGCTTGGATTGCAAAAATCTTTTCAAAGGACGGGCACCGAAGGCGGGGTCGTAGCCGTTTTCGATGACGTACTCCTTGGCCTCCTCGGTGAGGACGAGGGACAGACGCTTATCCTTCAAACGAGCGGAAAGGTCGGAAAGAAGCAGATCCACAATGGAACGGATATCCTCCCGAGAGAGCGGCTTGTAGATCACCGTTTCGTCAAGGCGATTGAGAAACTCGGGACGGAAGGATCGGCGCAAAAGCGCGCCGATGGCCTCCCTCGTCTCGCCCGTCAGCTCGCCGTCCTTGATCCCGTCAAGGATCAGGTCAGAGCCGAGATTGGAGGTCAGAATGATGATGGTGTTTTTGAAATCCACCGTTCTGCCCTGGCTGTCGGTGATGCGACCGTCGTCAAGCACCTGAAGCAGTACGTTGAAGACGTCGGGGTGGGCCTTTTCCACCTCGTCAAACAAGACCACGGCGTAGGGGCGACGGCGCACCGCCTCGGTGAGCTGTCCGCCCTCGTCATACCCGATATAGCCGGGAGGGGCACCGATGAGACGGGAAACGGAGTATTTCTCCATATACTCGCTCATATCAATGCGGATCATCGCCCCCTCATCGTCAAAGAGTGCTTCGGCAAGTGCCTTGGCAAGCTCGGTCTTACCGACACCTGTGGGCCCCAAGAAAAGGAAGGAACCAACGGGACGGCGAGGGTCCTTGATGCCCGCGCGAGAGCGCAAAATGGCGTCCGCGACACGCTCCACCGCCTCGTTCTGTCCTACCACGCGGCGGTGCAGGATCTCTTCCATGCGAAGCAGCTTTTCTCTTTCGCCCTCCATCAGCTTGGAAACGGGGATACCCGTCCACCGTCCGACGATACGGGCGATCTCCTCTTCGGTGACCTTGTCGCGCAAAAGGGTATTCTTGTGAGTATTTTCCTCCGCCTTGGCCTCTGCCGCTTCCAGCTGCTTTTGCAGCTCGGGCAGCTTGCTGTATTTCAGCTCCGCCGCCTTTTCCCAATCGCCCTTGCTTTGGGCGATCTCGATGTCGGCTTTGACGGCTTCTATCTCCTCGCGAATGCGTTGCCCTTCCCCGATAGAGCTTTTTTCGTTTTCCCATCTGGCCTTCATTTCGTCAAAGGAAGCTCTCTCCTCGGCAAGCTCGCCTCTGATGCGCGCAAGACGCTCGGCGGAAAGCTTATCCGTTTCCTTTTTGAGTGCCACCTCCTCGATCTCCAACTGCATAATACGGCGAGAAAGCTCGTCAAGCTCAGTGGGCATGGAGTTCATTTCGGTGCGAATGACGGCGCAAGCCTCGTCCACAAGATCGATTGCCTTGTCGGGCAAGAAGCGGTCACTGATATAGCGGTCGGACAGAGTCGCCGCCGCCACGAGGGCGGCGTCTTGAATTTTCACGCCGTGGTAGACCTCGTACCGCTCCTTAATGCCTCGCAAAATAGAAACGGTATCCTCCACGGTAGGCTCGGGCACCTGAACAGGCTGGAAGCGCCTTTCAAGCGCCTTATCCTTTTCCACGTACTGACGGTACTCGTTGAGGGTGGTAGCACCCACGCAGTGAAGCTCGCCTCTGGCCAGCATGGGCTTTAAGAGGTTGCCCGCGTCCATCGCGCCGTCGGTCTTGCCCGCGCCTACGATGGTGTGTAGCTCGTCGATAAAGAGGATGATCTCACCGTCCGAGGCTTTCACCTCGTCAAGGACAGCCTTCAAGCGTTCCTCGAACTCACCGCGATACTTCGCGCCCGCGACGAGCGCACCCATATCGAGGGAAAAGAGGGTCTTGGTCTTGAGATTTTCCGGCACGTCGCCGCGCACGATACGGTTGGCAAGTCCCTCCGCGATGGCGGTCTTGCCCACACCCGGCTCACCGATCAGGCAGGGATTGTTCTTGCTTTTTCTCGACAGGATGCGGATCACGTTTCGGATCTCCTCGTCTCTGCCGATGACGGGGTCAAGCTTTTGCGCTCGGGCGAGAGCGGTCAAGTCCTGCCCGTACTTTTTGAGAACGTCGTAGGTCGCCTCGGGATTTTCACTGTTTACGCTTCTACCGCCTCTGACCTCCTTCAGTACCGTCAAAAAGGCGTTTTGGGTAATGCCGTGTGCTTGGAGCAGCCGCTTTACGGTGGCGGAGGGCTCTTTGATGAGGCCGAGGAAAAGATGCTCCACCGAAACGTAGGCGTCCTTCATTTTGTCGGCCTCGCTCTCTGCGCATCTGACCGCCTTGTCGAGATCGCCCGACATAAAGACCTTATCCGCACCCATGCCCGATACCTTGGGGAAGGCGGAGATCTGTCCTTCCGTCTCCTCCTTCAAAGCGCGCGTATCCTTGCCCATTTTTTCAAGAAGCGAGGGGATCAGCCCCTCCTCCTGGGACAGAAGCGCGTAAAGCAGATGCTCTTCCTTTAATTCCTGATTGCCGTGGGTCACCGCCACGTCCTGTGCCGCTCTTACGGCATCTATGCTTTTTTGTGTCATTTTTTGAAAATTCATCACTGCTCTTCCTTTCTTGTTTTACTGTCACGTAGAGAAACACCGCGCTATATCAGCTCACGCGCCCCCTGCGCATAACGGCTATATACCTTTTCAACGGCGCGATACGCCTCGTTTTCATCGGCGGCGTAGGAAAAATACGCCTTCATGGCGCGGTCAAGCATGGCCACGTAATCCGCCACCAGCTCACCGATGCCCTCACTGCTTATCATACCCGATAAGTATCCGTCACTTTCACGCAACCGCAGAATACGGGAAAATTTTCCGCTCTCCACCTTGTAATCACTTTCTCCGAGAAACCGTCTTTCCACAGCGATAAAAGCATAATAAAAGCGTTCCATTACGGCGGTCAGAGCGGCGTTTTGGGTACGGAGAGAAACCTTTAATTCTCCGATGCTCTTTCCGTCCTTCGCCAAGACAAGGCTGTAACGGACGGTAGGATTGTATTTGTACACCAAGGAGGAATGCGCCGTCAGCATGGTCTCGCTGGGCGGGGTGAGACGGAAGGGCTGCTCTCTCAAAAGGCTCTCCATGCGCGAGAGAACACGCTTCATTCGCATCTCGGGTGTCACGTAGGACACGTATTCCGCTAAGATCTCGTTGATCAGGGCAGAGCGATTGGTGCCGCGCCGACACGCCAGCGCGTCCACCGCATCCACCACTCCCTCGGAGAGAATGAGGGAATACACGTTTTTTTTCATATTTATAGACCCGTCGCCAAATCCGGCGCCTTTCGTTCTTACAATTCCATTATACTCGAAAAATATAATTTGTCAAGCGATTTATATAAATTAATTTGCAAGTTTTGAAAAGAAAGAAAAAGGCGTGCCTCACAGAAAAGTGAGGTACGCCCTTTCATTTGGATCTTAAACGATTTGCTTTGAATTATTCGTTCGCGCCGTTTTTCTCGGTCAGCTCCTTGAGGGAGGTGGCGAGGCCTGCGAGAGACTGAATTTCGGAGGGAATGATGATCTTGGTGGCCTTTCCGTCGGCGGCCTTTTCAAAGGCGGCAAGGCTTTGCAGAGTCAGCACGGCGGCGGAGGGGGCGGCCTCGTTAATGAGACGGATACCCGCGGCCTCGGCCTCCTTCACCTTGAGGATCGCCTCGGCCTCACCCTCTGCCTCGCAGATCTTGGTGGCGCGCTCAGTCTCTGCCTTCAGAATGGCGGCCTGCTTGGCGGCCTCGGCCTCCAAAATGATGGACTGCTTCTTACCCTCGGAAACCAAGATAGCGCTATTCTTTTCACCCTCGGCACGAAGGATGGCCTCGCGGCGCTCACGCTCCGCCTTCATCTGCTTTTCCATGGCGTCCTGGATCTCACGGGGAGGCATGATATTCTTCAGCTCCACGCGGTTGACCTTGATGCCCCAAGGGTCGGTAGCTTCGTCGAGAATGGCACGCATTTTGGTATTGACCACGTCGCGCGAGGTGAGGGTCTCGTCGAGATCCAATTCACCCACCAGATTACGAAGGGTGGTGGCGGTCAGGTTTTCAATAGCGAAAATGGGGTTGGTCACACCGTAGGCATACATCTTGCAGTCGGTGACCTGGAAGAAAACGATGGTGTCGATCTGCATACGCACGTTGTCCTTGGTAATGACCGACTGGGGCGGGAAGTCCACCACCTGCTCCATCAGGTTGACCTTCTTGCTGATCTTATCGAAGAAGGGGATCTTCAGATGCAGACCGTTGCCCCAGGTTGCGTGATAAGAGCCGAGACGCTCTACCACGTATGCGTGTGCCTGCGGCACGATGTGAATGTTGGTAATCAAAACCAACAGAGCAATAAACAGGATACCACAAACTATTCCAACTACCATGTTTTTTCTCCTTTTTCTTTATACTTTTTGTTGTGCCACGGGGCGCACGATCACCTTTACACCCTTGATCTCAAGCACCGATACCTGCTCCCCTGCGGCAATCACAAGGGTGGGATCCTGCGCGCGTGCTGACCAGCAAAGGCCGTTTATTTTCACCTCGCCGCGCTCCAAGTCGGAGGCCAAGCGGTCTTAGGA
>JAZRGD010000014.1:0-17411 GCA_045644045.1 Eubacteriales bacterium | reverse complement strand
AGCTTTTGCTTGGGCAAGTCCAGCTTTTCCGAATTGACAAGCGGCGCTCCTTGTGTTATAATTTGTATAACAAATTTTCGTACCGTTAGCAACATAAATGACAAAATGAGGAGATATCCATGTTTGAGATCCCAATCGACGACCTTCGTTATCACACCAATACCTTGCTTGCCGAGGAGATCAATTGGGCGCGCGAGTTTTACGTAGGAGTAGAGACGCGTTACCCTACTCTTGCCGCCTTTACAAAAGCGACACTCTCGCCCTTGTGCTTGACCGATGAGGGCGAGGAGAAGCTCCTCACAACGGTTACGCTTTCCTTTTGTCACGTCATGAAAGTATCCTTTCCGCCGAAGACTAAGGGAGAGGCGGAAGAAACGGTAAAAGAATGGTTGGATACCTTTTTGCCGTGTATCGTGGAAAACCGTCTTGCGCTTCACGCTCCAAACCCCGTGCAATATGAGCCCATAGCGGCGGTATCTCTATATGCCGCACATACCGCGCTTAACCACTTCACTACCCTTTTGGACGAAGAACTGAAAAGCAAGGACGAGCTTGACTTTGATTTGTGCTACTGCTGGGAGGCGGTCGCCTTTTTCCGTGTCCTTCGTTCCTCGCTCTTCCTTCTTACCATCGGAGACGACGTGCATGGATGCGCCCTGCTACGTGGTGTTATGGAGCTGATTGCCAAGCTGGCGTTGGCACCCGATTTTAAGAATGAATACGCTCTTTTCAAAAAATTCAACCTGTGTTTACAGATCAGCAAGCAGCAAAAAGAGCCATTACCCACCGAAATGACAGATTATTTGGAACGGTTTAACGAGTACAAGAGAAACCCCGAAAGCTTTTTGGCATACGGCTGGGCAAAAACAAAAGAGGGAAAATGTATTTTGACCATGAAGGGGCTTTTGACACACGGTATTATCAAGCAGCCCTTGGATGGCTTGATACAAGTGTCCAGCGAATTCGTGCACGAGGACTACGTGGGTGTGGGATACGATTACCCCCAGATCAGGAAGGCCTTGATCGACTATTATTTCATCTCGTTGTACGCTATACGTCATGACAAAACGTTTGGCGATCTTGTGACGGATGACATACGCAAAAAATGGGAACGGCTCTTTGATGCCGCCGCAAGGACCTACAAGGGAGAACCGCCGCTTTCGGCGGTATGGGAGAGCTGACAGGCGCTTTGTAAGGGAGGCGTCGGCGTATCCCCGAAAAAACAGCCGCCGCTTTGGCAAAAGCGGCGGCGTGTTTATTTGCCGTAGCAAAAAAATTACTCCTTTTTAGGGGTATAACCGTATTTTTGCTTATACAGGCGGATGAAGAACGAGAGATTGGAGAATCCCACGGAGGCTGCCGCCTCGGACACGTTATATTCGCCGCTTTGGAGGCGAATGCGAGCGTTTTTCAATCGCAGGTCGTTGCGATATTCTAAGGGTGAAACACCCACGTATTCTTTGAAAAGACGGCGGAAGCTGACCTCGCTCATGCCGCAAAGAGCGGCGTAGTGGACCATGGGAAGGTTTTCGTAAAAGCGGGCGGAAATAGCAGAAAGGGCAGCTTGCAGCTTTTTATATTTGATGGGAAGACCGCCGCAGACCTCATCGATCTCGTGCAAGAGATCGTAAACGCAGGCGTAATAATAATAAGGAGAGCCTACCATATGGTTTTCGTTGGGCTTGAAGAATGCCTCCATCGCCTCCCCCGCCTTCGGGAAGGAAAGCTTGACGGGTGAAGCGAGATAATGAGGCAAGCGACCGTCCGCCAAGGAAAACTGAACGATCATGATCTCAGTCCCCTCCTCGGCGTAAGTACCGAAATAGCGACACCCCTCGGGAATAAAGATCAGCTCTCCCGCCTCTACCGAAACCCGTTCGCCGGGGACATCCAAAAAGTCGTTTTCCATTCTTCCCTTCACGGTATAGATGAAGCCATGTTTGACACGGCCATTGTGATAAGAATGCTTATAGTGGGTGTCACGGGACACGTGAAGAATATCAATGTCCTTTACCGTAAAATCAGGGCAATCCAACCGTTGCTCGTATCTCATGCTCTCACCTCTCTCGTATCTATTATATTTTCCGCCCCTCCTTTTGTCAAGTCTTTTTGATCGAAAAGTGTTAAAATATATCGTTATATGCTATTTTTTTTCGTGCAAACCTGTTTTTTTGTGTTATAATGGAAGCAGAAAAGGAAAGGAGTAAAATCGTGCTGCTTTTTAATCATTCAAGCGATATTACCATTTGCCTTACCAAAGACGCCCCCGACGCGGTGCGGCTTGCCGCGCGCGACCTGCAAAGGGATCTGCGACGCCTTGCGGGGCGCGAGAATGGCTTCCCTGTCGTGAGCGAGGCTTCCTCGCCTTGCGTTACGGTGGAGACCGCTGTGGGAGAGACCGAAAGCTATTCTGTTTCCGTAGACGAAAGAGGTGTGCATATCGTAGGAGGCGACACACTCGGTACGGTGTTCGGCATTTACGCCTTTGAGCATAAGTGCTTGGGCATTCTGCCCGTTTGGCGTGTGACGGATGTTTTTCCGAAAACAAGAGACAGGTTGGAATTAGAAGAGACGCACTTTTCTTCCCCGCCTCGCGCCGTTCGCTTTCGCGGATGGTTCCTTAACGACGAGGATCTGCTGACCGATTTCAAGGAAGGCGGCGGAAAAAGAAATATCGACTATCCCTTCTATCAAAACGTAATGCACCCCGAGGTGCTTGATATGGTCCTTGAGACCGCCTTGCGTATGGAGATCAACCTGATGATCCCCTCCTCCTTCGTGGACGTGATGAACCCTGACGAGGAAAGGCTGATCGCGGAGACGGTCAGGCGCGGCTTTTTCGTGACCCAGCACCACGTAGAGCCCTGCGGTGTCTCCTATTTTGCCGCCGACGCCTATATGAAGAAGCACGGCGAAGAGGGAGAAACGGTGTCCTTCCTCACCAACCGCCCGCGCATGGAGGAGATCTGGCGTTGCTACGCGGAGAGGTGGGCGAAATACGGAGACAGAGTGATCTGGCAGTTGGGTCTGCGCGGAAAGGCGGATCAAGCCGTTTGGAAGAGCGACCCTACCGTGCCTTCCGATCCTGCGGGACGTGGCGCTATCATCACAGATGCCATTGCCACCCAATACCGCATCATCAGCGAGGTCACGGGAGGAACGGATTTTCTTTCCTCCTCTACCCTGTGGCTTGAAGCCGCCGCTTTGTATGGCGAAGGTCATCTGACCCTCCCCAAGGACACCATGGTGGTGTTCAGCGACATTGGATGCTCTCAGATGATGGGCGGCGATTTTTACACCGTGCCGCGCTTAAAAGGAACGCGCTACGGTATTTATTATCACGTGGCATTTCAAGGGGACGGCCCTCATGTTGGCGAGGGATGCGACCCCATGAAGATGGCATTCACCTATAAGGAGGCGGCAAAGGCAAACTCTCTCTATTACTCCATTCTCAACGTGTCCAACCTGCGCCCCGTCTTTCTTTCCACTTGGCTGAACGCACGCTTGCTCTGTGAGCCGGGTCGCCCTGCTTGGGAGCTGTTGGCGGAGCTTGTGGAGGAGATCTACGGCGAGCACGCTACGGAGATCTTGCCGCTTTATAAGTCTTATTACGTTGCCATCGCAGATTTTGGTAAGGAGGAGCTGATCGCCCGTTGTAAAAGGGACGATTTCCATTTTCACGATTTTGGGCCGTTACCCTTTGCCGAGTTTCCCGCCACCGACGGTGCGTTGCGCCACTTTGGGCTTCAGGCACTGAACAACGGTCACCGTTATCTTATCGACCGTGTGGCGGCCCAGATCACCCTTTTGCGTTCCCTGATGCTTTGGCGAAAATTGAGAAAGAAGGCCGACGCTATCCTTATGTCGCTCCCCGAAGAGTATTATTTCTGCCTTGAAACAACCCTTTATTTTCAAGTTCTTTTCATGGAAAAGATGACGGTGTGGTGTCTTGGCTGCTACAAGATCGGCTTTACCCCCGAGACAGAGAAAAAGGCCAAGGGTCTTGAGGAGGCGACGGAAGCGTTGGAGGCCATCTGCAGAGCAAGAAAATGCTTGGAGCGCGGACCGTGGCAGGGGTGGCACAGAGGAGAAAAAAAGATCCACCTGTACCGCTTGCTTGCTATGACGAAGCGCGTATACGATATGAAGGTGAAAAAATGAGAAATGATTACCTATTAAAGACCGACGCCGCCCGTGAGCTGCACGACGCGGTGAAGGACTTACCCATCATCGACTATCACAACCATCTTTCCGTCAACGACCTCACAACGGAGAAAAACGCCGAGAGCATCACAGAAATGTGGCTCGCGCCCGACCCTTACAAGCACAGACTCATGCGCATCTGCGGTGTGCCGGAGCATTATATCACGGGGGATGCCTCTCCCTATGAAAAATTCGAACGGTTTGCCGCCGTTTTTCACCTGCTTGTGGGCAATCCCGTCTACGATTGGGCGAGAATGGAGTTATCCTTTCTCTTAGACCGCCGGGTGCTTTTGCGCGAAGAAAACGCGAAGGCACTTTACGATGAGCTGAACGAAAGACTGCGAGGCACCGATTACACCTACGCCGCCATTCTCCGCCGCTTTGGTGTGGAGTACCATTCTCCCGTGGCGGCACTCACCGATGACCTTACCCCTTTTCTCAAGAGCGGTGTCGCCCCTTCTCTGCGCGCCGATGCCCTGCTGTCCCCCACACCCGAATTGAACGCGATGCTCGAAAAGGAAACGGGGATCAGAGTCAGAGACAATTCCGACTTCCTCACGGCGGTGGGCAAGCGTCTTGACGCCTTCGCCGAGGCAGGCTGTGTCTTTGCCGACCATTCCCTTGACGCTGATTTCTTCACCGAAGGAGGCGCGGAAAAGGAGGCACTTCTCGTTGCTCTCGGCACGGAGTACGCCAAGCGCGGCTTTACCCTGCTGTTGCATATGGGCGCGGCAAGAAAAACGAGCACCCGTCTCGCAAGCGTGGCGGGTCCCGCAGGCGGATACGCGGCGGCAGGTGCCTCCCTTGATCCGCAAAGGGTCTGTCGGCTGCTCGACGGTATGGAAGGCGCGGGAGGGCTTCCCGACACGGTTCTGTTTCCACTGAATATGGGCGACCAAGCCTCACTCGCCATTTTACAGGGCTCCTTCTCCGAGGACGGCGTTGCCTCCAAGGTACAGCTCGGCCCTGCCTGGTGGTGGTGCGATCACCCTATGGGCATCCGAAGCACCCTCGACGCCATTTCCTCCTTCGGCGCAGTATCTCAGTTTATCGGCATGACCACCGATTCACGCAGTGTGCTTTCTTTTGTCCGTCACGATTATTTCAGACGGATCCTCTGCGCCTGGCTGAGTGAGAAGAACGAAAAGGAGGAATGGGAGCTTCCTCTTGACGCGCAAAAGGACGTCGCGCGCCGTATTTGCTATCAAAACGCAAAAGAAAAGCTGATGAAAGGAATCCGAAAATGAACACGAAAAATCAAGAAAATAAAATCGCCGTGGTTACAGGAGCGGGCGGAACGCTCTGCTCCGAGATCGCGCTTCGCCTTGCCGAAGACGGGATGCTCGTTTTTCTCGTAGGACGGACCGAGGAAAAACTGATGAAGGTAGCGGATGCCATTGCCGACGTGGGGGGCAAGAGCATCGTCTTCCCCTGCGACGTGACCGACCCCTCTGCCGTTGACGGCCTTGCCGACGCGGTGGAACAGGCGGGGGGATGCGACTACCTCGTCAACGGCGCGGGCGGAAACGACCGCCGCGCAATGCCTACCGTTACCGCCTTTGACCCCCGTGAGCTGACGGGCGAGATGCCGGAGGGTCAAGTAGGCCTTTACGGCGTAGATATGGACGCCTTTGAGGGCGTACTGAAGCTCAATACCATGGGAACGGTATATCCCACCCTGGCACTGAGCAAGCAAATGATCAAAAAGGGTGGCGGCAGCATCATCAACTTTGCCTCCATGAACTCCTATTGCCCTCTCACCAGATGCTTTGCCTATGCCATGAGCAAGGCGGCCATCACAAATCTGACCCTATCCTTTGCCGCTTATTTTGCCCCCGCAGGCATTCGTGTCAACGCCATTGCCCCCGGCTTTATGGTAAACGAAAGAAGCAAGCATTATCTCGGCACGGTGGAGGAAGGCCTCACCAAGCGCGGCGAAAGCGTAATCTCCCACACGCCCATGGGGCGCTTCGGTCAGGCGGGAGACCTTGTGGGCTGTGTCAAATGGCTTCTTGACGAGGAGGCGTCTGCCTTTGTGACGGGCGCGACCATTCCCGTAGACGGCGGATTTTTGACCCTCGGAGGCGTGTGATGATACTTACAGATTATTTCAGAAGTGAGCGAGACGCTACTTGGGATTTCGCTCTGCAATCGGGTGTGACGCACGGCGTCATCCGCTTGCCCGAGAACGAGGATTTCGACCTTTGCGACAGGAGCCATTGGGAAACGGTATACAAGCGTTTTACCGATTTCGGCATTACCCCTCTCGTCATTGAGCCGATGCCAAACTGCGTGCATGACCACATCAAGGCGGGAGATGACAAAAGGGACGAAAGCATTGAGAAGGTGTTAAGGATGTTCCCTATCATGCGTGAGCTTGGGATCGACACCGTTTGCTTCAATTTCATGGCGCACATCGGCTGGCTCCGTACCCGTTCGGACATCCCCGAGCGCGGCGGTGCCCTTGTGACGGAATACAACGCGGCCGACTTTCGCCCCACAGGGGCGAGGATCACGGCGAAGGAGCTTTGGGACAACTACACCTATTTTATCAAGGCGGCGATTCCCGAGGCGGAAAAATACGGTGTGAAGCTCGCTCTTCATCCCGACGACCCGCCCGTGCCCCGTCTCGGCGACGTGGAGCGCATTATGATCAGCCGTGAAAATATCCGCCGCGCCGTCTATGACATTTGCCCAAGCGAGAGCCTTGGCGTTACCATGTGCCAAGCCAATTATTTCATTATGGGCGAGAAGGTGGAGGACGTGATCAGAGAGTTTGCCGATCGCATTTATCTGGTGCATTTCCGCAACACGATGGGCACGCCCGACCATTTCCGCGAAACCTTCCACGACAACGGTGCTTTGGATATGGCGCACCTTATCAAGGTATATAAGGAATGCGGCGTAAACGTCCCCATCCGCGTAGACCACGTGCCCACCATGGCGGGCGAAAAATCCACTCTGGCAGGCTACGACGCGTTAGGGAGACTGTTTGCCATTGGGTACTTAAAAGGAATTTTGGACGCCACGCGCTGAGAAAGGAAAAAAAGATGATCAGAGTCACCGATACCGTTATCAAGGAGCAAAAGCATTTTGCGAACAATTGTCTCTTTCACCCCACCGATGCCGTAGAGGATCCTTGGGGCAGACGCATCCTTGACCGCATAGCCGAGGACGGCGCCATCGAGACGGTGCGCATCTATACGATGTTTGAGGATATCGTGTACTTAGACGAAAACGGCGAAATGAAATACGATTTTCGCCTGTCCGACCTGCGCCTTGACTATATGATCGAGAAGGGCTACTCCCTGCTTCTTGCCTATGCGGGCATGCCGGACTGCATCGCCTCGCGCACCGATGCCAAGACCAGCGTTTCCAAGAATAAGACCCGTTACAAGGGCAAGATGTGGAACTCTGCCCCTCCGCGCGACTACGCCCTGTGGGAGGAGCTGTGCTACGAGTACACAAAGCACTTGGTGGAGAGATACGGCATCGCGCGCGTATCCTCTTGGCATATGCAATGCTTTAACGAGCCCGACATTCCCGCCTTTTTCCTCTCCGACCTGCCCTTCGATGATTGGCAAGCGCGGCTTACCGAATACTGCAAGCTGTACGAAGCCTTTGAGCATGGCATCCGCCGTGTGTCCGATCGAATCAGGATCGGCGGCCCTGCCTTGTCGCACAATCTTAATTTTCTCGGCGGACTTCTGGACTACGTGAAGGAAAAGAGCCTTAAGATGGATTTTATCTCCGTGCATAACTACGGCACGGACCCCTCCCACTTAAACGACGGTACTCTGCCTTTAAGCGTAAGGACCAACATGGAGAGACAAGCGGGGTATGCCCGTACGCTGAAGGAACACGGCTTTGGTGACACGCCGCTGATCGTGGACGAATGGGGTGCCGCT
The DNA here is from genome assembly GCA_045644045.1 of Eubacteriales bacterium. GTDB lineage: Bacteria > Bacillota > Clostridia > Oscillospirales > CAG-272 > UBA1740. The sequence continues at coordinate 9,300 of JAZRGD010000014.1, read as the reverse complement.
TCCCACGGCTTTTTCAACAAGGAGGAATGCCCCTCCTTTATGTTCCGCGAAAACGAGCTGTTCTCTGCCTACTACGCAAAGCTGATACACGATCTTACGCTTTCCGAGCTGAAGATGGAGAAGCTGATCATCTGTCTATCGGGTCAGCACGAGATGGTAGAGGATTTTTCGGGCTTCCGCAACTTCTTCACCCTGCATTTCATTACCAAGCCCATCTATAACGCTCATCTCCTCGGCGCAAGGCTGAAGGACACGGTATTGAAGACGGAGGGCACGGAGGACGAGCGTCTTTCCGTTCTTGCCACAGGCGACGGCGCGGGCAAATACGCCGTGATGGTGAGCTATGCCGACGAGCATTTCACGGAGGACCCTCCGCCCATCACCGAGGCCCTGCATTTTCCCGAGGGAGCGAAGGGAAAGACCGTTACGGTGTGGCGCATTGATAAGGAGACGGCCAACCCCTACCGCCTGTACGAAAGGATGGGTGCGCCCGAAATGACCGACGAGGTGCTGACCGTCCTGCGAGAGGAAGGAAGAATGAAGCCTGTTTTCGAAGGAAAAACGGACGCCCCCATTTCCCTTTCTCTTACGGCAAACGCCGTTTATTTGGTGACGGCGGAATAAAAAAGAGAGCATTTCGGCTGCAAGACCGAAATGCTCTTTCCTTTTGCTTGTCACAAGTATCGTTTATTGCATCACCAAATGATCGGCAGCGACGCGCATGGCACGGAGAAGCGGCTGTTCCTTGGAGGAAAAAGGCTTATAGTCCACAACACACAAGGCCATGGAAACACCAAGCTGTATTCCGAGCTGACGGATGCGCTTGTGATATTTTCCGTTGACGAGGAACAAAAAGGGGTGGGAGATCTCCTTCGTCAGACGGTAGATCATCTCAAAGCTTTCCCTCTCCTCCTCCTCGGAGTTGCAAAAATTGACGATCTTGATCACGTCGGCACCGCGCGCCTCTTGCTCCTTGGCATAGGCTACCACGGTGTCGGCATCCAAATGGATATGGGTATGACTGGACATCAAAACCTGACCGCCTCCGGCGTGGATCTCGTCAATGAGCTTTTTCTGCTTTTCCACGGCAGAAGCGTCATAGGTCAATTCATGGGGCTCGGGATGGAACTGGTCGCCTCGCACGTCGATGAGAGTGGCACCCGCCTCCAGCCCCATAAGCAAAAGCGCAGCGCATTCCTCTTGGGTGAGGTCGGAGCTGTAATGGCTGGGATAGGCTGTCAAATAGATGGGGCGATCGGCGCAAGCGGCGAAAATATTCTTTAAGGTAGCGAGGTCTCTGTATTCCTTTTCAAGACACTCCAACTGAATACCGAAGGCATCCGCCCCCTCGTAAAGTCCCTTCGTAATGGTGCAGATCATCTCCGATGGTGTGGGGTCCTGTACCATAGCGACCAGAGGTGGCTTTTTGCCTGTAAAAAATTCTTTTTTCTTCATAGCGATATCCATTCCTTTCGGCGGGCTTTGTTTTCTTTCGTTTTTATCTTACGGAAAGCGGAGCGGAATTGCAATAGAAAAAACGATATAATTTACCATTTTTGATTTTATTTTCAAGAAATATCTTGATTTCTTTTGTCAAAAACGATATAATGGTAAAAAAACGGGAGGGTGCTATGTTTGAGCGTATCGTATTGAGGGAGGTGGTTTCCTCCCTTGTGATCCACCATGCTCCGAATATCCGCGGTAGGGTGATCAAGCGCCCCACCTTCGCTCTCGCTTTTACCGCGCGCGGCAGCTTTTTCTACGAAAAGGACGGTGCGCGCGTGGTGGGAAACGAGAGGACGGCGGTGCTTTTGCCCTTGGACGAAAGCTACGCGACGGGCACGGACGAGGGAGGCGATTTCCCTCTCATCAATTTCCTTTGCGACGGGCTGAGCGTTACCTCCCCCACTCCCATAACGGTGACGGACGCTACTGCCTGCCTTTCCCGTTTTACCGCCATCACCGAGGCTTTGGCGGAGGGTAGGCGCGCATTGGCGATGGGGCTTCTTTACGAGCTTTTTGATTTTCTCGACAAGACCGCCTCCTCCAAGGAGGATATCATTCTTCGTCCTGCCTTGGCCTACGTAGCAAAGCACTATGCCGAGCCCGCGTTGAACGTAGCCGACCTGGCGGCACTCTGTCGCATCAGCGAGCCTTATTTCCGCAAGCTGTTCTTAAAAACGAAGGGGATCTCTCCCAAAAAATACCTGAACGACCTACGCTTTCGCCACGCGAAGACGTTGCTGGCTGAAAACACGCTGTCGGTGAGTGAGATCGCCACCCTTTGCGGCTTTGGGTGCGTTTATCACTTTTCCCGCGCCTTTAAGACTGCCGTCGGCATCTCGCCCACCGATTATCGGCGCAAGAGCTTTGAGAGAGGTATATAAATACTAATAAATATCGACTTAAAAAATTGTGCAACATTTTTTCGGATTTTATCTTGACTTTCCTCGTCTTGTGTGTTATAATTAACCGAATAAAGTGAAAGCCAAGGAGGATACGTTATGAAAACCGTAATAACAGAGGCACATGTATTTTCCGATGGTCGATTTGTTATGGGTGACTCGTCGTTTTCGACTGCAGTCCCCTTTTCTTTGTCCGACGTTCTGACGGATGCGTCTTCCCTTTATATTTTTCCCGGCTTTTGCGACGTGCACGTGCATTTTCGTGAGCCGGGCTTTTCTTATAAAGAGACCATCCGCACGGGTAGCTTAGCGGCGGCGCGCGGCGGCTTTACGGCGGCCTGCACCATGCCCAACCTTTCCCCCGCACCCGACACCTTAGAGCATTTAAACGTACAAAGAGAGATCATCGAGCGGGACGCGGCGGTGGCTGTGTACCCGTATGGCACCATAACAATGGGTGAGGAGGGCCGCGCGCTCTCCGATATTGAGGCCTTAGCCCCCTACGTTTGCGGCTTTACCGACGACGGCAAGGGCGTGGATGACGTGGGTCTCATGAGGGAGGCCATGTACCGCTCCGCCGCGTGCGGCAAGGTCATTGCCGCTCACTGTGAGGACGGCACACAGATCAAGGACTCTCCCGAGGCCGAATGGAAGGAGCTTGAGCGCGACATCGCGCTGGCCGCGGAGACGGGTGTGAAGCTCCATGCCTGTCACATTTCCACCAAGGAAAGCGTTGCTCTCGTCCGCGAGGCGAAAAGGAGCGGCATTGACGTGACCTGCGAGACGGCACCCCACTACCTGCTCTTCACCGACGCGACCAAGGAGGATAGCGGTCGCTTCCGCATGAATCCCCCCCTCAGAGACGAGGCGGACAGGCTTGCCCTTCTTGAGGGCATCGCCGACGGCACGGTGGATATGATCGCCACCGACCATGCCCCCCACTCTGCCGAGGAAAAGGCGAGAGGCTGGGCGAAAAGTCTAAACGGCATCGTGGGACTGGAGACCTCCTTCCCCGTGCTTTACACTGAGCTGGTCAAGAAGGGATTTCTGTCCCTTGAAAAGCTGGTAACGCTGATGGCCGTCACGCCCTATGCGCGCTTCGGCTTGAAGCCCGAGGGCTTTTGCCTGTACGACCTGAGCGCAAGCTACGAGGTGCGTGCCGAGGATTTCCTCAGCATGGGAAAAAGCTCCCCCTTCACCGGTATGACGGTGTTCGGAAAATGCGTTGCCACCGTGATGAACGGCAAGGCAGTTTATTTGTGTAAGTAAAAAAGCGATATAGAACGAAATCGGAGGAAGAAGAAAATGGCTAAAAGAAAAGACTTAAAAAGAATTATGATCATCGGCTCCGGCCCTATCGTCATCGGTCAGGCGGCCGAGTTTGACTATGCCGGTACTCAAGCCTGTCTTGCTCTCAAGGAGGAGGGCTATGAGGTGATTCTCGTAAACTCCAACCCTGCCACCATCATGACCGACACCACCGTGGCAGACAAGGTATATATGGAGCCCCTCACCCTTGAATACATTGCCAAGATCATCCGCTACGAGCGTCCCGACGCCATCGTACCCGGCATCGGCGGCCAGACCGGTCTTAACATGGCGATGCTCCTTGAAAAGAAGGGCATCCTGAAGGAGGCGGGCGTAGAGCTGCTCGGCACCTCCTCTGCCAGCATTGAGCGCGCTGAGGACCGTGAGCTGTTCAAGCAGCTTTGCGAGGAGATCGGTGAGCCCGTCATCCCCTCCGACATTGCAAACACCATCGAGGAGGCGGTAGCCGCCGCAGACAAGATCGGCTATCCCGTTGTGCTTCGCCCCGCCTTTACCTTGGGCGGCACGGGCGGTGGCTTTGCCGGTGACGAGGCAGAGCTTCGTGAGCTTGCCAAGGGTGCTCTTGAGGCCTCTCCCGTTCGTCAGGTTCTGGTAGAAAGAAGCGTGCGCGGCTTCAAGGAGATCGAGTTTGAGGTCATGCGCGACGGTGCCGACACCGCCATCACCATTTGCGGCATGGAAAACATCGACCCCGTTGGCGTGCATACGGGCGACAGCTTGGTCGTCGCTCCCATCATGACGCTGAACGACCACGACTTAAAGATGCTGAACGACAGCGCCATCAAGCTCATTCGCGCGCTGAAGATCGAGGGCGGCTGTAACGTGCAGTTCGCGCTCAACCCCCACTCCTCCGAATATTACCTCATCGAGGTCAACCCCCGTGTCTCCCGTTCCTCTGCTCTGGCCTCCAAGGCAAGCGGCTATCCCATCGCCCGCGTGACCGCCAAGATCGCCGTGGGTATGACCCTCGACGAGATTCCCGTGGCGGGCACTATGGCCTCCTTTGAGCCCTCCCTTGACTACGTGGTAGCCAAGTTCCCCCGCTTCCCCTTCGACAAGTTTCCCTCCGTTCCCAACAAGCTGGGCACTCAGATGAAGGCGACGGGCGAATGCATGGGCATCGGCGCAAACCTGGAGGAATGCTTGCTCAAATCCGTGCGTTCTCTTGAGATCGGCGTTTGCCATCTGTATATGGACAAGTTCGCGGAGAAGAGCGACGCGGATATTCTCTCTTACCTGGAGGAGTTCCACGACGACAACGCCTTTGCCGTGACCGAGGCGCTTCGCCGCGGTCACTCCGTGGAGGAGTTAAACAAGATCACCATGATCACTCCCTTCTTCCTTGAGGCCATGAAGCATATCACCGACATGGAGGCGAAGCTTGCCGCACGTCCCGGTGACGCGGCTGTTTTGAAGGAAGCTAAAATCATGGGCTTCTCCGACAAGTATATTGCCAAGCTGTGGAAGAAGACCGAGCTTGACGTGGTAGCCATCCGTAAGGAAAACGGCATCACGCCTGTCTTCCGTATGGTAGACACCGCCCACGTAGGCGCTTATATTCCCTACTTCTACTCCTCCTACACGGGCGAGAACGTTTCCCGCTACGCCGCGAGAAAGAAGATCGTGGTGCTGGGTGCAGGTCCTATCCGTATCGGACAGGGTGTAGAGTTTGACTACTCCACCGTACACGCCGTAGAGACCATCCGCCGTTGCGGCTACGAGGCCATCATCATCAACAACAACCCCGAGACGGTTTCCACCGACTACACCAGCTCGGACAAGCTCTATTTCGATCCTCTCACCACCGAGGATGTGATGAACGTCATCGACTTTGAGAAGCCCGACGGTGTTATCGCTTCTCTCGGCGGTCAGACCGCCATCAACCTGGCGGCCCCTCTTGCCGCCCGTGGCGTGAAGATCATCGGCACGGATTGTGATGCCATTGAGCGCGCCGAGAACAGAGATGCCTTTGAAAAGATCCTTGAAGAGCTTCAAATTCCCCAGCCTAAGGGACAGGCCGTAACCAAGATCGAGGACGGCGTTCGCGTGGCAGAGGAGATCGGCTACCCCGTGCTCGTCCGTCCCAGCTTCGTGCTTGGCGGCCGCGCCATGCAGCTGGTTGCCAACGAGCAGCAGCTCCGTCAGTATCTGCGTACCGCCGTTGAGATCGACGAGGACAAGCCCGTTCTGGTTGACCACTATATCCAGGGTAAAGAGGTCGAGGTGGATGCCATCTGCGACGGCCGCGACGTATTCGTGGCGGGCATCATGGAGCTGGTTGAAAGAACCGGCGTTCACTCGGGCGACTCCATCAGCGTATACCCTGCCTTCAGCATTTCCGACAAGGTGAAGGGCAAGATCCTCTCCTACTCCAAGAAGCTGGGCCTGGGCATCGGTATCGTGGGTCTGTTTAACATTCAGTTTATCGTTGACAGCAAGGAGGACGTTTACATCATCGAGGTCAACCCCCGTTCCTCCCGTACCGTTCCCTTCCTGTCCAAATCCACCGGTTATTCCCTGGCAGACATCGCCACCGAGGTCATCCTCGGCAAGAGTCTCAAGGAGCTTGGCATCTTCGACCTGTATCCCGAGGAGAAGAAGCGTTGGTACTGCAAGGTTCCCGTCTTCTCTTACAAGAAGATCACGGGTGTGGATGCCTACCTCTCTCCCGCGATGAAGTCCACGGGCGAGGCCATCGGCTACGACGACGACCTCAACCGCGCCTTCTACAAGGCTCTGCAGGCATCGGGTATGCAGGTGCAAAACTACGGCACCGTTCTTGTGACCCTGGCAGACGCGGACAAGGAGGAGGCTCTGCCTCTCATTCGCCGCTTCTACGACCTGGGCTTCAACATTGAGGCCACGCGCGGCACCGCCAACTTCTTAAAGGAGCATGGCATCCGTACCCGTGTGAAGGCAAAGATCAGCGAGAACAGCGACGACATTCCCAACTCCATCCGTCAGGGGCACATCGCTTACGTGATCAACACCAGCGACGTGGCATCCACCTCTCACTCTCAGCAGAAGGATGGCTACGAGATCCGTCACCTGGCCGTTGAGACCAACACCACCCTGTTCTCTTCTCTCGACACCGTTCGCGTTCTCTTAGACGTGCTTGAGGACATCACCATGACCATTTCTACCATTGACAGCTAATATGAAGAACGTATTTTTGACCGTTAAAACCAATGAAATGATTGCCAAGAACACCTATCTCATGACCCTCTCGGGGGACATGGATGGGATCAAGGCAGGCGGCTTTGTGAATCTTCGCCTCGACGGCTTTTACCTGCGCCGCCCCATTTCCGTCTGCGACGTGGCAGACGGTACCCTTACCATCATCTACAAGGTGGTGGGAAAGGGTACGGCCAAAATGGCCGAATATAAGGCAGGCACCGTGCTTGAGACCCTGACGGGGCTCGGCAACGGCTATGACGAGAGCCGTGCGGGGGATGCCCCCCTGCTCATCGGCGGCGGCGCGGGCGTGCCTCCTATGTATCTGCTCTGCAAGAACCTGATCGCCACGGGCAAAAAGCCCACCGTGATCTTAGGCTTTGGCGCGAAGGACGAGGTATTCTTCGAGCAAGAGTTTCTCGCCCTCGGCGCGAAGGTGCTTGTCACCACCGTGGACGGAAGCTATGGCATTAGGGGCTTTGTCACCGACGCTATGACAGATCTCTCTTATACCTATTTCTACACCTGTGGCCCCGAGCCCATGTTAAAGGCGGTATACGACAAGACGGTGACGGAGGGACAGTTCAGCTTTGAGGAGCGCATGGGCTGTGGCTTTGGCGCGTGCATGGGATGCACCTGCAAGACCAAGTACGGCAACAAGCGCATTTGCAAGGACGGCCCCGTTCTTGAAAAGGAGGAGATCGTATGGTAAACACGAAAGTTTCGCTTTGCGGCATAGAGATCGACAATCCCGTGATCCCTGCCAGCGGTACCTTTGGCTTTGGCCTTGAGTTTGCCGAGCTGTACGACATCAACTGCCTTGGCTCCTTCTCCTTCAAGGGCACCACGAAGGATGCCCGCTTTGGCAACGCCACCCCTCGCATTGCCGAGACGGAGGGCGGTATGCTCAACGCCGTGGGTTTGCAAAACCCCGGTGTGGCCCACGTAAAGAGCCACGAGCTTCCTGCTCTCGCAAAGGTGTTTCACAAGCCTGTGATGGCCAACGTCAGCGGCTTTGCCATCGGGGACTATGCTTACACCTGTGAGCAGCTTGACGATGAAGACCAGATCGGTTGGATCGAGGTCAATATCAGCTGTCCCAACGTACACGGCGGCGGCATGAGCTTTGGCACCTCGGCCGCCAACGCGGCGGCGGTGACCCGCGCGGTCAAGGCCGTGACGAAGAAGCCCATTATCATCAAGCTGACCCCCAACGTGACCGACATTACCGAGATCGCCAAGGCGGTAGAGGCAGAGGGTGCTGACGGCGTTTCTCTCATCAATACCCTGTCGGGCATGCGCATTTCTCTCGCCAAGAGAAAGCCTCTTCTCGCCAACGTAACGGGCGGCCTTTCGGGCCCCTGCGTGTTCCCCGTAGCGCTCAGATGCGTATGGCAGGTATACAAGGCGGTAAACATTCCGATCGTGGGCATGGGCGGTGTATCGAGTGCCGAGGACGTGATCGAAATGATGATGGCGGGTGCGACGGCTGTCCAGGTCGGCGCGGCCAACCTCGTCGATCCCTTTGCCGCCAAGAACATCGTGGACAGCTTGCCTTCTGCCATGGAAAAATATCGCATTTCCGCACTTTCCGACATCATCGGCGCGGCACATAACTAATTTTTGAAAGGATACGAAAATGGGAAAAGACGTTATTATCGCTTGCGACTTCGCGAGCAAGGAACAGGTTTTTGCGTTTTTAGATAAGTTTGAGGGGGAGAAGCCCTTCGTAAAGATCGGTATGGAGCTTTTCTATGCCGAGGGTCCCGAGATCGTGCGCGAGATCAAAAAGAGAGGTCATAAGATCTTCCTCGACCTCAAGCTCCACGACATCCCCAACACGGTAAAGAAGTCTATGAACGTTCTCTCTCGCCTTGACGTGGATATGACCAACCTCCACGCCGCAGGCACGATCTCCATGATGGAGGCGGCTCTTGAGGGTCTGACCCGTGAGGACGGCACCCGTCCTCTCCTGATCGCCGTGACCCAGCTCACCTCCACCGATCAGCAAAGAATGGAGGACGATCTTCTCATTCACGAGCCCATTGACAAGGTGGTTATGCACTATGCCTCCAATGCGGCGAAGGCAGGTCTTGACGGTGTGGTATGCTCTCCCCTTGAGGCGGAGAAGGTACACGACACCTGCGGCAAGAAGTTCTTGACCGTGACCCCCGGCGTTCGCTTTGCGGACGGTGACGTGGGTGACCAGAAGCGCGTGATGACCCCTGCCGAGGCGAAGAAGATCGGCTCGGATTACATTGTCGTCGGGCGTCCTATTACCGCTGCCGCCGATCCCGTTGCCGCTTACGAGCGTTGCATGGCTGAGTTTGTTGGCTGATGCGTAAAAAACTGCAGAAATTTTCACTCGCGCAGCTCATCATCGCAGCTGTCG
>JAZRGD010000013.1:0-5650 GCA_045644045.1 Eubacteriales bacterium | reverse complement strand
CTCTCGGAGGGAGGCTTTGGTTCGATCCCGCTCAAGCGGGTGTGCGTAACGATTGCATGGCTGGCAGGAAAGTATAAAGCGCACTTGTGCGCCGCCAGTAGTGTTTAGGGCTATGCCCGAAAATGAAATACCACCCGCTATGCGGGTGGATATTTATTATGTCATAGAGAAGAAAAGTAAAGAGCGACAATGGTCAAGTGCTGAACATAGAATCAAAGGATTCTCCGCAGCCTACGTCCAAGACGCCTCTTGACTACCCTGTCGCTCCTGATTATAGTATAAACAAGTTTAAGCAAAAAAGCAACCCCTTATTGAAAAAATTACAAAAACGGGTTGGCGAGGATGCAGACTCTTACGATGGAAGGCGAAAATGCAAACAATTCTTTGCATTTCATTGCTTAAAAGGTTTGCCTGTCGATATGCCTCGCGCTGCTCGGCTCGATATGTTCTCGCTACGCTCAAGCTCGATATAACCGCCCATGCGGTCGGTTTCGATATGATATTCGCCTGTATTCTTCTCGTGCGGAGCACATATCGAGTCCGTGAGGACATATCGAGCACGAAGTGCATATCGATCGCCGCAGGCGAAAATCGACGGCGCTGTCGCTTTGCGAAGCGCCCTATGCCTCCTTCGCGGTCAGAGCCTTGACGAAGGGCTCGTCGCCCACGCCCGTCAGGTCGGCACCCACGATCTTGTTACGGTAAACGATCAAATTGGCGTAGACCGCTCCCTCGTACCCCTCGTAGTTTTTGATCTCGTAGGTGTAGCGGGTCACCGTTTTTCCCGTGTACTTGCCAAGGTCAAGGCCCTGCTCCTTTTGCAGCTCGTTATACCCTAAAAGCACCGCGTCGAGAGCCTTGGGCAACGTGTATTCCACCGTGCTTTTGGCGTTTTCATCCGCCTCGTAGCCAAAGGCGGAGAGGAAGGCGCGGCGGTCGGTCTCGGTGCGAATGCCCTCGTAGCGCACCGAAACCTCCGAATCGGTCAGCGCGGCGGTCTCGCCCGACACGCCGAACAGCGTCATGCCGAGGAGAACGGTGAGGGAAAGGGCGACGATGCCGACGAAGCGAAGGGTGGAGGCCTTGACAGAACAAATAAACATATCCTTTTCCTTTCGGGTGGTTTTTCCCTACATCCTATGCGGTGCATTTTCGGTTTATACCTTTTACCCACAAAGCGGTTTTCTACTAAGATGCGTCGACGCAAGAAAGCGTTGACGCAAGAAAGCGTTGACGTGAAGGAAAAATGCAAACAGGCATTTTTCCGAACCTCATCCACCATCTTCGATGGTCCCCCTTCCCCAAAGGGGAAGGCTGAAACTGCCGCAAGCGGCAGTTTGCAAAAAACTTGCTTTCCTGAAAATCCTCGCTCCTTCCAAAATCGCATAGCGATTTTTAGCCTTCCCCTTTGGGGAAGGGGGACCGCTTTAGCGGTGGATGAGGTTCTTTACTCTTGACTTTTTTCCTTTTTCGGGGTATAATGTTGCCATAGCAACGAAAGGAGCTTGATTATGCACGAGCTGATGAAGAAAAACAAGATGCACCCGCTTTTTGCCTCGCTTGACGAGGGGGAGCTTTTCGAGGCACTTTCTCTGCTTCGGGGCGTTGAACAAAGCTATCGCAGGGGGGAGTGGATCCGCATAGCGGGGGACGCCTTTTACTCCTTCGGTGTGGTGCTGTCGGGTAGAGTCGAGGTCTATATGGAGGATTTTGACGGCCGCGCCATGATGATGGCGGCGGTGGGGGAGGGTGACTCCTTTGGCGAGTCTCTCGCCTACCTTCACACCGACGAAAGCCCCGTCTCGGTTTTTGCCGCCGAGGACACCCGTGTTTTGTGGCTGGACGCTTCCTTCTTCAAGCAGACCGTCTCCTGTCACACCGCCCCTCTGCCTCTTTTGTTAAGGGAGCGGTTCGTTTCCCTTCTGGCCACCCGTGCCTTGGCACAGAACGACCGTATTCAGATCCTGTCCAAGGTGGGGCTTCGTGACCGTCTCGTTACCTTCTTTTCTCAGTGCGAGCACAGATATAAAAGCAAGACCTTCCGCGTTCCCTTCGACCGCGCCTCTCTTGCCGTCTATCTCGGTGTCAATCGCACGGCACTTTCCCGTGAGCTGTCGCGGATGCGCGACGAGGGGATCTTAGATTTTTATAAAGACAGCTTCCGCCTTCTTCGTTGAGGGCGGATTTTTTATAAAACACGATTTCGTTGCTATAGCAACGAAATCGGCGGCACAGATGGGGTACAATAAAAGCGTAAAGGGAAGCGACGAGGCTTCCTATCGGAAAAAGAAAAACAAAAGGAGAAGCATCATGAAAAAGCTTTTATCTCTCTTACTGACTCTGCTGCTGGTCTTTGCGCTGGTGGCTTGCAACGATACGCCCGACAACACCCCCGACGGCAAAACGGTGGTTCGCCTGGGCGGCATGACGGGCCCCACTTCCATCGGCATGGCAAAGCTGCTTGCTGATGACAAGGCGGAGACCGCAAAGAACGACTACGTGTTTACCTTGGCCGAGAGCGGCGCGGATATTAGGACCAAGCTGATACAAGGCGAGCTTGATATTGCCGCTATTCCCGCCAATCTTGCCGCCAACCTGTATAAGGCGACGAACGGCGAAATTCAGCTTCTCGCCATCAATACCTTGGGTGTGGTCAGCATCTTGGAGAACGGCGAGACGGTGACGAGCTTTGCCGATCTGAAGGGCAAAACGGTATACGCTCCTACTACGGCAAGCGGTGCCATTCCCCATATCGTGTTCAAATATTTTCTGAGCTTGAACGGTATGAGCGAAAGCGACCTCACCATTGATTGGGTGGGGAAAAGCAGCAACGATACGCGAACGATGGCAAGCGTGCTTAAGCAAGAGGGCGCTGTGGTTTTAGCACCTCAGCCTGTTGCTACCGTTTTGCTTGCCAACGTAGAAGGGGCGCGGACGGTTTTTGACCTCAATGAGGAGTGGCAAGCCCTTGACAACGGTGCGGAATATATCACGGGCGTGACGGTGGTACGCAAGTCCTTTGCCGAAGCAAACCCCGAAGCGGTAGCGGATTTCCTTGCGGAATACGAGACCTCTATTGCTCACGCCAACGAGAAGCCCACCGAAACGGCGGCTTTTGTCAACGAGTTCCGCATTTTGGAGCAGGGGGCGGCTCTCATTGCACGCGCCATCCCTGCTTGCAACATCGAATTTCTGGCGGGCGCAGAGATGAAGACGGCCATGAAGACCTATATCGACCTGCTCTTCGATCTCCAGCCCCAGGCCTTCGGCGGCGCGAAGCCCGACGACGGGTTCTACTATATCGCAAATTGATCTTACAGTGGGGCGCGTAAAACGCACGCGCCCCACCTCCTTGCGCAAAACAACGGAAAGGATAAAAAGTGATGCAACCCGAAACGAAAAAAGATCACACTCTTCTTTGGCGCATCGTGTCGGTGCTGGCGGCCTTGGCCGTTTGGCAGACGGTGGCCCTTGCGGTGAATGAACGCTTGATCCTCGTCTCGCCCTTGGCGGTGTGCGGACGGCTTTTCACCATATGGCGCGAAGCGGGCTTTCTTTCCTCTGTTTGGTTCAGCTTTTCCCGTATCACGCTGGGCTTTTTGCTCGCGCTCATTGCGGGGGCGGTATTGGCGGTGCCGGCGGGGCGGTTTCGCATTCTCGAAATTTTGCTCCATCCCTATATGGTCACCGTCAAAACGGTGCCTGTGGTGTCCTTTATCGTCTTAGCCTACGTTTGGCTGTCCTCCGCTATGATCTCGGTGTTTATCTGCTTTCTCATCGTGCTTCCTACGGTGTACACCGGACTTTTGGCGGGGCTTCGCTCGGTGGACGGAAAAATGCTTGAAATGGCGGAGGTCTTTCGCATTCCCTTTTCCCGTCGCTTGCGCGCCATCTATCTGCCCCACCTGACACCGTATATTTTGTCGGCGGCCTCCCTTTCGGCAGGGCTTGCGTGGAAATCGGGCGTGGCGGCGGAGATCATTTCCATCCCCGGCGGCTCGATCGGTGAAATGATCCATTATGCCGACCTTTGGCTGATGACCGAGGATATGTACGCCTGGACGGTCATTCTCGTTCTCATGAGCGTGGTGTTTGAAAAGCTCTTCGTTCTTCTCTTAAAGAAGCTGATGGGGAGGGTCACACGGATATGATACTGCAAAATGTAAAGAAAAGTTATCAAAACAAGGCGGTTTTGGAGGATATTACGATAGAAATTCCGGAAGGCCAAACCACTTGCATCATGGGTGCGTCGGGCTGTGGAAAGACCACCCTTGCCCGTCTCCTTTTGGGGCTGGAAAAGCCCGACGGCGGAGAAATAGAGGGACGCGGCGAAAAAATGAGTGCCGTTTTTCAAGAGGACAGGCTGTGCGAGACGCTGTCGGCAGAGGAGAACGTGCGGCTCGTTTCCCCCGAGGGGGACGAAAAGGAAGCTATGGATTTGCTTTTTGCCTTGGGGTTAGAGGGGCACACCGACAAGCCCGTGTCGGCTCTTTCGGGCGGTATGCGCCGCCGCGTGGCCATTGCGCGCGCCTTGTTTGCTCCCTTTGACTTTTTGGCGCTCGACGAGCCATTTACAGGTCTTGACGAGGACACCAAGGCCGAGGTGCTTGCCGTTGTAAAACGGCGGTGCGCGGGTAAGACGGTGCTTCTCATTACCCACGATGAGGAGGAGGCGAGGGCACTTTCCCACCAAATTTTCTTCATGGAGGGCGGCAAGATCTCTCTCGCTCCCCTTGCGTAATAAAAACGAAAGAGCGGCAGTCGAAATGACTGCCGCTCTCCTTGTTCACTCTTACTTAAATTGCGGTGTGAGCGCGGTTGGGCACAGGAGGATCGGATACGCGATCGACGTTGCCTGCCGAGGAGGGGGTGCCTGCGGGAAGGTTCTCCCGTGGGTCGCCTTCGCTGTCCTTGCCCTCGGTCTTGTTGGTGCTGTTGGAGCTGCTGTTGGAGCCGTTGCTGTTGGAGCTGGAGCTGTTCGAGTTGTTGCCGGTTCTGTTCGTGCTGTTGGAGCTGGAGCTGTTGGTGCTATTGTTGTTGCGGGCGTTTTGGGAACGGTTCGTGCCGTTTGCACCGTTTACGCTGTCGGCACCGTAGGCGGTGTAAGAGCTGTTGTTGTAATTATTGCCGTAGCTGTTCTTGTTGCTTGCGTTCTGAGAGGAGGTTTTGTTCGTGCTTTGCGAGTTCTTTTCGTTTTTCATGTTTATCATCCTTTTTTATTTTTGGGATGGCTCCCAAGATAGTATGCCCAAAAAAACAAAAAGACACGCCATAGGTTCTTTTTCCGTTTTGTAACAAAAAAATCGGCGAAAGCCTATTTTTTTATTTTGCCGTGTCGGAGTTTTCCTCGTTTCGTACAGTCAGCTTGTATCGCGGACTGCGAAGAAGAACGCCCTCGTCGGTCACAATAAGCTCTACTTGCTTGTCCAATGAGAACAATTCTCGCATTTCTTTGGTATAGCCGAAGAGAGCCGAACTCTGTCGCCTCTCGGCGATTCCTTTTTGCGACTTCCGTCGTGTCGCGCCTTGTAAAGTTTGTACTTAACTGCGGCTCGTCACGGCAAAATCCGCTAAAAACTAATTCGCCGAGAGGTGCAAGCAGTATTAGCGGAATAAAAATTTGTTACGGCAAGGCAAAATTTTGCAGGAA
>JAZRGD010000012.1:0-7350 GCA_045644045.1 Eubacteriales bacterium | reverse complement strand
TCAGAGATGAGGATATTGAGGTTACCGCGCACCGTGCGTCGGGAGCGGGCGGCCAGCACATCAACAAGACCGACTCTGCCGTGCGTATCGTCCATCTGCCTACCGGCATCGTGGTTGGCTGTCAGAACGAGCGTTCTCAGCTCCAAAACAAGGAAACGGCACTCAAAATGCTCAAGAGCAAGCTCATGGAGATCAAGGCGAGAGAAAAGCTCGACCGTATTGAGGACATCCAGGGTGTCAAGACCAACATTGAGTGGGGTGCTCAGATCCGAAGCTACGTATTTATGCCTTACACCTTGGTGAAGGACACGAGAACGGGCTTTGAGACGGGCGACGTGGCCGCCGTCATGGACGGTGAGCTTGACGGATTCATCAACGCCTACTTAAAGGCGAACGCCAAATAAAACGAAAATATGAAAAGGAGAAAAATCATGTTTAAGAAATCTAAGCTTACCCTTGCCGCCTCTCTTCTGGTGCAATCTGTTACCTGCTTCATTCTTTTCTGCGCTCTTTGCGCGAAGAAAAAGAGCATTGCCGCCGCTTTTCTGGCCATTTCCGCCATCAGTGGCGCGACGGGCGGTATTCTGATCGCCCAACTGAAAAAGGAGATCGCCGCCACCACCGTAGAGTTTGACGACGATTTTGAGATGGACGAGGCCGCCCTCAAGGGAACTCTGGGCGGCGGAGACGAGGAAGAATAAGAACAGTTTTCGGTAACGCTACCGAAAGATGGAAAAAGCGGCAAGCTTCTGCCGCTTTTTTCTTTTGCGGGGTATTTTTTTCACTTTCTTTTTTTCTCCGACTCGCATATACTAAAATAGAATATGGGAGGAGAGTGGATGATTTGGAGATCGTTCGGATCAGTGAGGAAAAGCTTAAGCTGACCCTCTGCAAGGAGGACTTGGATAAATACAGCTTGAAGCCTGAGGAGTTGGATTACGACAAGACCGAAACCAGGCGCGTCATCTGGCAGATACTCGACGACGCGAAGAAAAGAACGGGCTTTGATGCCGCCGCCGACCGCGCGCTTATTGAAGCCTACCCCGGCAGGCGCGGCGGTTGCGAGATCTACGTGACTCTTCTCTCGGAGAAAAAGAAGAAAAGGGGGATACGTGGGCGGTACAGCGTTTTCCGCTTTCAGAGCGTTGAGAGCTTGTTTTCTCTCTGTCGCGCCCTATCCCGTTTGGGCAGAAGATACGAAAGCGAGCTTTACCGTCTGCGCGAGGGGCTTTTTCTTTTGGTGAAGGAGCCGCTTGAGGACAGCATTCGCAAGGAGCAGACCCTCTCCCCTCTGTCCTTCGCGGAGGAGTACGGCACGAGATGCAAGCAAGCGGGGCTTCCCGCTTACATACGGGAGCACGGGGAGCGCTTGATCGCTGAAAACGCCATCGGTCGCTTGGGCTTTTTTGAAACGGAATAAAAAGGGAAATCCGGGGCATAATAGAAGCATATCCCAAAAAAGAAAGGAATTTTGCTATGCCCTTAACCCAAAAGGAAACCACCCTGATGAAGGACATGAAGGACGGAGAGAAGCTGTGTATCGACAAATACACCCGCGCCGCCTCCGCCGCCTGTGATCCTCAACTGAAGAATTTGTTCTCTACCTTGGCAGAAAACGAGTGCAAGCATCTTGACACACTGAATCAGATCGAGGGCGGTACCGTTCCCGCCACGGGCGGCGGCAGTGCTTCCATCCCCACCTTTACCGCCACCTATACCGCAGGCGACACCTCGGAGTGCGCCAAAACGGACGCTTATCTTTGCAAGGACGCCCTCACGGGTGAAAAGCAGGTGTCCTCTCTTTACAACACCTGTATTTTCGAGTTCAACGACGAGAAGACCCGTGAGTGTCTGGCCGGCATCCAAAAGCAGGAGCAGGTCCACGGCAAGATGCTCTACGACTATATGAAGGCGAACGGCATGTACGGATAAGCCCCACAAGCATAAAAAGAGAGCAAGAACGGAAGATTTCTTTCGCGCTTGCTCTTTTTTGTGTAAAATTTTGTCTCACTAAGAACCCAAGCCTCGGAGAGGTCTCCGAGGCTAAGATATTGAGGTGTTTTGCTCCGCCCAGCACGGCACAAAGTGCTTTTCGTGCAAGGGCGGAGAGATGAAAAGGAGCAACAAATTCGCCGTCGTCCGCCAAGGCGTCCGCCCCGATTAACGGAGGCGAATTTGCAAAGCCGGGACAACGCCGTAATAAGTGTGGTTGACGTAGTCGTAGCCCACGCCGCCGTCGTCGTACACCGCGCGCGCGAGGCTGCCGCCGTAGTAGTAAGGTGAACGAAGCCACCACCCGTTGCCGTAGTAGCCGCTATCATTGGACATCCGTGCGCCCGTGGCTCTTGCGTAGTCACTTACCGTCATTTTTCGTGCTGTGTAGTACGCGCTGTTGGTGACCTCCTTATAGCTTAATAAGAACACATTGTCGCTTGTGTCCTCGCAGGCATATTTGTTGGAGGAATAGCCCGTGGAGGCAACGCTGTTATCCACTAAAACAGTATTTATCAGGTCTTTTTGAAGAGTGTTAAAGGCAGTGTTATAGAACTGATCGTTTAGCCAAGCACGAATTTCACTATTTTTATAATTGTTGCTGCTACCAAACCGCTTATTTGCAATAATGCTGTCGCAAAAAATGAGCGCAGTGTCGCCATCCTCCGAAAGAATGCGCCAGCGGATAGGCTCTATCTTGAAGTAGTATACAGTGCTGTTCGTCACTGTTGTTCCAGAGCTAAATTTGTAACCGCTTGAATAAGGTGTTGCCGTTACCTTGGCGTAATAGAAGCCGTCAGAACCCAGGTAGTACCCGCGGCTATCTTGGGTGGTGGTGATGGTAACACTGTCCGCTTTCAGGGACTGGGGATATTCGCCAAAGAGGATATAGGTGCCTTCTGCATCCTTTGCTCCATCCTTATTGATGCGAATGTATTTGTTGTCTCCCCAACTTAAAAATCTGTTACAAGCAGAGCAGATAGAGCCACCGCTGTGCGCGGTTTTATCTACCACCGAGGTGCAGCCGCTGTTTTGGCATTTATGCTCGTGATATGTGTCATCTACTGCAATCCATGCGGTGGAATAGTTGTGTGCGGTGGAATCGGTATAAGACTCGCTTGCGGTTTTGTATCCACAGGCGCATTCCTTATGCCTCATTCCCGATTTCATGCAGGTAGCGGCGGCATCCACAATCCACTCACCAAAGGTATGCGTGGTTTTGCCCGAAATTGATGTACAACCGCTGTTCAAGCACTTGTGCCAATGGCTGCTGTTGTCGGTTGTCCAAGTAGTAGCGTAATTGTGTGCTGTAGCATCTACAGGAATGGTTTCACTCACAGACTTGTTACAAACTGTGCAGACGTGGTGATGTGTACCTGTTTTCTGACAAGTAGCGGCAGTGTCCACGATCCACTCGCCAAAGCTATGAGCGGTTTTATCCTTTACCGAAGTACACCCACTATTTTGGCACTTGTGCCAGTGGTTCGTGCCGTCTGTCGTCCACGCGGCAGAATAATTATGGGCAGTAGCATCTATAGGAATGGTTTCACTAACAGATTTCCCACAAACCACACAATCATGGTGTTTGCTTCCTGTTTTCATGCAAGTTGCGGCTTTGTCCACAACCCACTCGCCAAAGGTGTGAGCTGCTTCGTTGGTGCGTGCGTCACAGCTTAGGTCGATGCAAGACCTCCAATGTTTTTCGTCGTCATATGTCCATTCGTTTCTAAAAACATGCGCTCCATCGCCATTGCCACCCAGAGCATTTCCAACGGAAAAGGTGTCAACCCCTTTTTCGCCACATCTACAAGAAAAATAGTACAAGGCAGGAGAGTCCTCTGTCGCCCCGCTTTTTAGGTATTTATCCCCCACATTCCTTTGGTCGAAGGTGTGACCCAGCGCAGGGATGGTCTCGCTCTCCTGCTCAAGGCAAGCGCAGTGTCTCACCTTCGTACCTTCTTCCAGGCAGGAAGGTTCTTTTGTGGTCTCCCACTCGCCATAGTTGTGTGCGTGCTCGCATGCGGTCAATGCAAAAAACAGCATCAAGACAGCAGTAAGAGTTAAAAACAGCTTTTTCATTTTTCTTCTCCTTTTGTGGCGTACCCAAACAAGTTGTCCGTAGAAACATGCAAAGCACTTGCCACGTGAGAATTTTTATTTAATATATTTATTTTATCACGACATACGGAAAAACGCAACACTTTTTTCCAATGTTTACAATTATGGAAGGGAAACGGCGGGAGCAAGCCCCCACCATACAAGAGAAAATTTCCACAAAGAAATTTTCGCGGACGGATACAGGTATAAACGCTTTGCGTTTATACTTGCAAGACAAAATCGAATAGATTTTGCTCTTGCGCCGCCCATACAAGAGAAAACGGAGGCAGGGCAACCGAGGTGAGGAGGGCTATGCTTTTCTCTAATACTCCCTTCGTCTCGGCTTGTGCCGAGCCACCTCCCTCAAGGAGGGAGGCTTTGACCCAAAGAAAAAAGGAGCTGTCTCGTTTTTGAGACAGCTCCAAAGCAGGATGGCTTATTCGCCCACGTCGATGAGGTAACGCCATGGCTCACCGGAGTTGGCTTTGGTATAATCAAATTCATATTGTCCCGCCTTGCAGAGAGACACCTCGATGAAACCCGTTTCTCTGTCCTCGAAGACATGGAAGTTGGAAAGCTCCAAGTGGTCGGTTTCCCCTTCCCGTCTGGTATCGATCTCGGTCAAGGTCTCTTTGATGAGACAGCCGTACCTGTCGTCCACCTGCGCGATATGAAGGGGATAGCGAGGGAAATTATCGTAGGCGGTGTGGTCGGTGACGTTGCCGATCCAATACAGCTTTCCGTTTTTCGAGGAGCGGATCAGCGCGGATATGCTGGCGCCGGAATAGACCACCTGACGGTCGTCAAAATGCCAGGGCTCAGCGGAGGTGAAGGTCTCGCCTCCGTCGTCGGAGTAGGCGTACCACTTAAAGGAGGGGGTTCCCGGCTCGATGCGCGTCCGCCAATGGGCCGAAGAGACGTTTGAGCCGCGCATAACGAGGAGGATCCTGCCCGACGCAAGCTCGGCGATGATGGGCTCGTCGATGCCGCGCGAGGAGCGAAGGTCACCGAGAATAACGGGGTTGGAGAAGGTAAAGTCGTACCGCTCCGTCTCTTTGTTGAAGCGGCCTCTTGCCACCACAACGCAACGATGAAGCTCGGGACAGCTGGGGAACACTCGGTTCACGTCAAGCCCTGCCATTTTGCAGCCCGTAGGCACCATAACGCTCACGGGAACGGCAATGTCGCCGTTTTTCAGCACGATGGGCTGATTGCAAAAGCCGTTGTTCTTTTCAAGATATTCGGGGTTGCGAGGGTTTTCGGGATCAAAGTCCGCGCCATCCTCGTATTTGATGAGGTCATCGGCGTAGGGCGTGTCCTCGTTTTCTCTCCAAATGCGGATGGCCTGGTGGTCGTAGAATCCAACACTTCCGTGCCAATACTTGCGGTACGCCTCCTTGTGGCCGTTTATGAAATACCGCTCAAATCGGGTAGAAACGTAGTGACGGTGCACAGGATTCCACACCTTACCCATGTCAAGGGTCTCCACCTCGTCCTCGCCGTACATCACGTAGTTTTCCTCGCGCGCAATGCTTTGCCATTCCCCCCAGGTGCGA
The DNA here is from genome assembly GCA_045644045.1 of Eubacteriales bacterium. Taxonomy (GTDB): domain Bacteria; phylum Bacillota; class Clostridia; order Oscillospirales; family CAG-272; genus UBA1740. Next base: position 1,705 of record JAZRGD010000012.1, on the reverse strand, counting down.
CCGTTGTCATCACTGATGCGAAACTTGCTTCCATTGGAGTAATCCGGCTCATGGGTCACGTTGCGCTTTTGGCAAAGTGTCAAGCCATCGTGATGAAGATATTCCTTGGTGATCCAGATCTGCCCCTTTTCAGGTGCTTCTTCCAGTTTCTCTCTTACAACGGTGATCATTTTTTACATCTCCTTTTGAGCGGTTTACCTCTGCTATCATTATATCAGTTTTTTCTCATTAGTCAATGCTTTTTTCTGATTTTAAAGAAAAATCGCCCCCGCGAGGGAGGCGATCTTCGTTATTTTTGGCTTGTGCCTGAGGCGTTTATCAATACATACCGCCCATACCGCCGCCCATACCTGCGGCGGCCGCGGGTGCGGGATTTTCTTCCTTCTTATCGGAGACAACGGCCTCGGTGGTGAGGACGGTGGCGGCGATAGAAGCGGCGTTCTGCAAAGCGCTGCGGGTCACCTTGGCGGGGTCTACGATACCCACCTCGATCATGTTGACGTAGGCTTCCTTGTAGGCGTCGAAGCCGAAGTCCACCTTGCCCGCGGTCTTGACCTTATCCACGATCACGGAGCCGTCAAGACCCGCGTTCTCGGCGATTTGGCGCATGGGGATCTCCAGCGCCTTGATGACGAGGCGAACGCCCGTCTTTTCGTCGCCGTCCACGGTGGCGAGGAGCTTCTCCACGTCGGCAATGACGTCGATGAGAGCGGTACCGCCGCCTGCGACGATGCCCTCCTCAACAGCCGCCTTGGTGGCGTTGAGAGCGTCCTCGATGCGGAGCTTCTTCTCCTTCATCTCGGTCTCGGTAGCGGCACCGACCTTGATCACGGCCACACCGCCTGCCAGCTTGGCAAGACGCTCTTGGAGCTTTTCACGGCCGAAGGCGGAGGTGGTGGTTTCGATGGCGGCGCGGATCTGGGCGACTCTGCCGCTGATCTCCTCGCTGTTGCCCGCACCGTCCACGATGATGGTGTTTTCCTTGGTCACCTTGACCTGACGGGCACGGCCCAGCTGATCGGGGGTGGTGTCCTTGAGGTCCAGCCCAAGCTCGTCGGTGATGACGGTACCGCCGGTGAGGATGGCGATATCGCGGAGCATTTCCTTGCGGCGGTCGCCAAAGCCGGGAGCCTTAACGGCAACGCAGGTGAAGGTGCCGCGAAGCTTGTTCAGCACGAGGGTGGTAAGAGCCTCGCCCTCCACGTCCTCGGCAATGATGAGGAGCTTCTTGCCCGACTGCACGATCTGCTCGAGGAGGGGCAGAAGATCCTGGATGTTGGAGACCTTCTTATCGGTGATAAGGATAAAGGCGTCGTCAAGCACAGCCTCCATCTTATCGGTATCGGTGACCATGTAGGGAGAGAGATAGCCACGGTCGAACTGCATACCCTCAACGACCTCGCAATAGGTCTCGGCACTCTTGGACTCCTCCACAGTGATGACACCGTCGGCGGTGACCTTTTCCATGGCATCGGCGATCAGGGTACCGATGACCTCGTCTCCTGCGGAGATGGTGCCTACACGGGCGATATCGTCAGAACCCTTCACGGGAACGGAATGCTCCTTGATGGCCTCAACAGCGGCCTCAACAGCCTTCTCGATGCCCTTACGCATAACCATGGGGTTAGCGCCGGCGGACAGGTTCTTCAGGCCCTCACGGGTGATGGCCTGTGCCAGGACAGTAGCGGTGGTGGTGCCGTCACCG
>JAZRGD010000011.1:0-9932 GCA_045644045.1 Eubacteriales bacterium | reverse complement strand
TGTGAGCAAGCTCCCATCGGCTTTCGGCGGATGCTCGAACCCCTGCGCCTTCGGCGCGAGGTTCGAATCGAATCCTACGCTCCACCACAAAGCAAAAAAAGAGACGAGCTTTGCTCGTCTCTTGCTTTGTGGTGGAGCGTAGGGGATTCGAACCCCTGACCCCAACACTGCCAGTGTTGTGCGCTCCCAACTGCGCTAACGCCCCATCGGGAAATATGATAGCAGAAATTATCGCGTTTGTCAAGAGGGTTTGGTAAAAAAACGTAAATAAATATAAAAAAGCTCTTTTTTCCTCGGAGAAAGGTCACAAAAGCATTCTTGACAAACAGGGGAATGGGTGGTACAATTTTATTGTGATCGCAAATAAGAAAAAAGAGGTACGAAATGTCTGCTTTTTTTGACAAATATCAGCTGTCGGGTTGCTCTTGCGGAAGGGATCACTCCTTTTCCGCCGAGATCTATGCTTATGAGGGCGCGATCCGTGAGATCGAGGGCGTATTGAAGAGATGGGATGCGAAAAAAGTTTTCCTTCTTGCCGATCGAAATACTTACGCCGCCGCGGGGGATAAGGTATCCGCGGTGGTCGAAGAGAGCGGCGTTGCCTTCACGAAATTCGTTTTCGAGGGCGAGGGGGTAGAGCCCGACGAGACCCACGTGGGTCTTGCTCTGCTTCATTTTGATCCCTCGGCGGACGCGGTGATCTCGGTAGGCTCGGGCGTCATCAACGATATCGGAAAGATCCTGTCCGCCACGACGGGCAAGCCTTATATCATTGTGGGCACAGCCCCTTCCATGGACGGCTATGCCTCCGCCACCTCCTCTATGACCAGGGCAGGACACAAGGTGTCCTTGAACAGCAAATGTCCCGACGTGATCATCGGAGACGTGGACGTTCTCAAGGAAGCCCCCTTGCGCCTGCTTGCCTCGGGCGTGGGGGATATGCTTGCCAAGTACGTCAGCATTTGTGAGTGGCGCATCGCTCATATCGTGACGGGCGAGTATTATTGCGAAAGGGTCGCCGATCTGGTGCGCACCGCCCTGCGCAAATGCGTGGACAACGCCGACGGACTTTTAAAGAGAGACCCTGTGGCGGTTGCCGCCGTTTTTGAGGGCCTGGTCATTGGTGGCGCGGCTATGAAATTCGCGGGGCTGTCCCGCCCCGCCTCGGGCGTGGAGCATTATTTTTCCCACGTGTGGGATATGCGCGCCGCCGCCTTCGGCACACCTGCCGCTCTCCACGGAGAGCAGTGCGCGGTGGGTACGCTGATCGCCGCGGAGCTGTATGAAAAATTACTCACCGCCACGCCCGACAGGGAAAAGGCAGTGGCGTACGTTAAAAAATTTGATTTTGCCGCTTGGAGCGACACCCTGCGTGCCTTCCTCGGCAAGGGGGCGGACACCATGATCGCCGCCGAGGCGAGGGACAAAAAATACGACCCCGCCCTTCATAGAACACGACTTGACGTGATCCTATCCCGCTGGGCGGAGATCACCGCCATCGTTAAGGAAGAGGTGCCCACCGCCGCCTTCGTGAAGACGCTGATGGAAAAATTAGGTCTGCCTCTTACCATGGACGACATCGGCGTAGGAGAGGACATCAAGACCGTTACCTTCGCCGCCACCAAGGATATCAGAGACAAGTACGTTTTGTCCCGTCTGTGCTTTGATCTGGGGATCATAGACGAGATTCTTTGAAAAACAGAAAATGTAAAGGATAGGTTTACAAATGTTCAAAACAGAGACCCACGCGCATACCATGCCCGTCAGCAGATGCAGCCGCATCACCCCCGAGGAGATGGTCAGGCTTTACAAGGAAGCGGGGTATACCACCCTCTTTATCTCCGATCATTTCTCCGCTTATCATTTTAATGAGGACATTAGCTGGGAGATGAACGTGGATCTTTTGTACGGCGCGTACGAAAAGGCACGTATTGAGGGCGATCGGCTGGGTATGAACGTCCTGTTTTCTCCTGAGCTGGCCTGCGCGGGCAACCATTATTTGCTATACAACGTCACGCCCGCCTTTTTGAAGGCGCGCCCCGATTTCTTTTCTCTTTCCATCGCGGATGTTGCCGCCTACGCCCGTACCCACGGGGTATCTCTTGTACAGGCACACCCATACAGAGACGGAAAATGCTACCCAACGGTTAGCTTTGTGCAGGGAATTGAGGCGATCAATACCAACCCTCGCCACGAAAATTTTGACGACAGATGCATGACTCTTGCGTGGGAAAGCGGGCTTCCCATGACGGGCGGCTCGGATGCCCATCGCCCCGAGGACGTGGCGCTTTGCGCTGTTTTGAGCGAAACGCCGATCACTACGGCGGACGAGTATCTCTCCCTTTTGGCGGGGGGCGCGCTCCATATGGAGAGGCGCGGCGAGGTGATCCTATGATCTATTTCATCAGCGATCCCCACGGTGGGGAGAGCATGAAGGGATTTGAACGCTACGAGACTTTGAGACAAGAGGGCGACCTGCTTATCGTCTTAGGGGATTTGGGTCTGGGCTTTACCGACACGCAGGAAAACCGCGCCTTTGACGAATGGTTTCTGTCGCTCCCCTATCCCGTGGCGGTGGTGGACGGAAATCACGAAAATTTCGACCGTCTCTATTCCTATCCCGAAGAAGAAATGTGGGGCGGCAAGGTCAGACGGCTCTCGAATAACGCCGTTCTTTTATCTCGCGGCCACGTGTTTACCGTCGAAGGCAAAAGCTTTTTCGTGATGGGTGGCTGTAAAAGCTCCGCGAAGTGGCGGGATATGGGGCTTTTTTGGCCGCAGGAGGAGCAGACCGAGGAGGAGCTTTCCCTCGCCTACGACAGCCTCGCCGCCCACGGCAATAAGGTGGACTACGTGCTGACCCATAAATACAGACTTGAGGACGCGAGCGCGCCGCGCCTGTCCTTCCAGGGCTTGCTTCATTATATTGAAAAGAACGTAACCTATACCCGATGGTATTCGGGACACTGGCACGCGGGCTTCTCTCTTGACGAAAAGCACGCGGTGGTGTACGACACGCCCACGCCATTATGTCAATGAGGAGCGAAAGCAAAAAGTGCCTACGTAAAAATCGGGTGAGTCAAATTAAAATTTTACGCGCTCCTTTGTTACAATAAAACAAAAAATCACCTGTTATCCGTAAATGATGGCGGGCGATAGGTTGGAGGTCGGTTGGAAATGATGCCCGGGCTTGACTCTGCCCCTGCTTGAAGCTTGGGCATCATAGGCGAGATCCTTTGAGGACAAAAATGTAAAGCAAGGTTTACAAACAAAAAGAGAGCATTTCGGCGCAAAAACCGATCTGCTCTCTTTTCATTTAAAACGCACCCTTACAGCACCTGCTCCGTGATCTTTTGCGGACAGGCCTCGCTCTCTTTTTTCTCTTCTGCCGACTTTCTGCCGAACACGTGGTATTTGAAAATGGAGACCACGTTGGCGAGCAACTCAAAGGAGTAGGAAAGCAGAGCAAAGAGAGGCGCATCGGTCAAAAGATTGAATAAGACGGCAAGAATGGTGGGGGCGAGCATCAGAAAACGCACAGCCTTCAAGCTGCGGATGCGGAAAATGAAGGCATAGCCTATCAGCCCTACCAAGAAAAGAAGGTCTAAGGGTTGAGCCGAGCCGAGGATCCAAAGATTTATGACAAGATAGGAAGCGAGGGAGAGAGAGGAGAAGAGGACTGCCCAAAGGATGGGGGCGCGCGTCCCGCGTTTTTCGTAAAGGAAAAAGGTCAGCGTTCTGCCGAGGCCGATCACAAGGCCCACCATAGCGAAATATTGCGCATTGAAGAAATACGAAATAATCAAAAAAAAGATGCAAAGAAACTGGAAAAGAAGATACTTTTCCTTTTTCTTTACAAAATAGGAGATCACCACGAAGGTCATGGCGAAAAAGCTGGCAATCAAAGCGCAAATCTTGAAGTCCATATCGTTTCCTTTTTAGAGAAATAAAGCACAGGCGCAGAGTGCCTTCGCACCCTGCGCCCGACATTATACCACGAAAAGAGATCGTTGTCAAGTCTTCGCTTGAAAAATGCTCGTCTCGCATCCTGCTTTGGCGGATGCGTTTCCTTAAAAGAAGGAAAACGAGATGACAGGGATGCCTATCTCCGCCAGCAAAAGGAGGATACAGCCCGCCATGACGGCAGAGGTGCTGAGAACGAATTTCTTCGTGATCCTCTCCCCGATGAACAGACCGAACAGCCCCGCGGTGAGAATACTGCCGCCCGTGAGAAAGGGAAATTGGGCGGAAGGCTCTACGTGGAGAAGGGAAAGGGTGAGAAGAAGATTGCCAAAGCCGTAGCTGACGCCCGACGCCAAGGCAAGGAAAAACCGCAAGACAAGCCCCTTCGCGCTTCTCTTTTCCTTAGGAAAAAGGACGGAAAAACGGCTTTTGTCCGCGAGTTGGCGAAAGGCAAGCACCAACAGGCAAAGCAGAGAGGTAAGGGCGGCGTACCAAAGAGTGAAATCGGCGGAGGAAATTGCCTCGCCGCCAAGCGCCTCGGTCTGGTGCAGGGTGATCAGCACACAGGCAAGACCGTTGAGCAAAAAGATGAGAAGGTAGTAAAGAGTCGCTCTTTTCGTTCTTTTTCCGTCCCTCGTCAGATTAAGAGAAAGCGCGAATATGATGAGAAGAATGCAAAGCACCTTGCCTAAGGTCAGCGCGTCGTGGTTGAACGAAAGACCGTAGGCGAAGGGAATAAGCATACCGCCCATTTGCAAAAAGAGAGTGTACATCGACATATTGCCGATGGGAAGCACCGCAAAGCCGATCACCGAGCAAAGCACGTTCACGGCGGCAAAGGCGAGCGCCAACCAAAACGCCATGGGGGTGAAGGTGAAGCGCGCGCCCGTTAAAAGCGCTACGGGGACGAAAAAGCCGCAGGTCAGACAGGTGAGAAGAAAGCTATTGTCTACCCCCGTGCCGTAACGTCCCAAGTAGAGCTTATTGATCAGCGTTCTCGCGCTGCCGAGCAGGCAGACGAAGAGAAGAAGAAAATAGTATTTCATAGCTGATGTGAGAGGCTTTTAGATGTTTTCGAGACCCGCCTCGCGCGCAGCGGCAAGGACAGCTTCCTCTTCCTCGGCGGTGTAGGGAGCGTTGGGGAACACGAGATCCATTGCCTCATAGCCGCGACGCTTCAAGATCAGCTTGGTCGCCTTGATGACGCCGAAGGGGAAGATGGCGGCAATGATCTTGTCCGCCACGGTCTGAAGGGCTCTCGCCTCTTCTACACGGCCTTCCTTCATGGCGGTGAAGATCTGCTTGAAACGGCTTTGCTGGAAGTTGTAGGTAGTACCGATGCAACCGTCACAGCCTGCCGCAGTACCCATCATCACCAGCTCGTCGGGGCCGTTGATGACGTTGGCGTGAGGCACGCGGGACTTGAACTGCAAAACGGTGTAGTAGTCATAGTTGGTCCACTTAATGGCGGTCAGATTGGGGATCTCAAAGAGCTTTTCCAAAAGATCCAGCTCGAAGGTCACGCCGGTGTTGGGGTTGTTGTAGATCATGACGGGGATCTTCACGCTTTCGCACAGTCTCTTGTAGTAGGCGAGGATCTCGTCCTCTCTGTACTTGTAGAACAGGGGAGGGATGGCGGAGATACAATCGGCGCCCACTTCCTCGGCATACTGCGCCAATTCGATCATTTCCTCATAGTTCATTCTGGCACAGTGCACGATGACGGGCACGCGGTGCGCGGCAACACGAACGGACTCGCGGGCCAGGTCCTTATGGATCTCCTTGGTGATGGTGACGCCTTCGCCGGTGGCGCCGCCGATGTAAAAGCCGTCGGCTCCCTCGTCGAGGAGGTCGTTCATCAGCTTTTCAAGGGTGGGAACGTGCAACTTGCCGTCCTTAATGGGGGTGATGAGTGCGGGCATAACGCCTTCAAATTTCATGGTGATCTTCCTTTCAAATATATATAATTTTTTTGACGTTGTTATTTTATCATAAGTAAAAGAAAAAGTAAAGGCAATAATAGGACATCTTTTTTGAATTTGTGTCGCATTAGGAATGGTTTTGGACAAAAAATGTATTTTTTGAAGGGATAGAGGCGAGAACGGCGAGGAGAACGCGGCATACGTCGAGTGTAAATTTTATGTTAATAATATAACGATCATATTGAAAAAAAAGGAAAAATAGGATAGACTTAAGGTAATTTTGATTTTCACGCAGGAGGTGAAGAAAAATGTCATTTTTGTTAGAAGCCGCGAGCGGAACTACCCGTACCTTCGGGGAAAGCTTGGGCGATGCGGGCATGGGATTTCTGATCGTTTTCATCGGTCTCGTTTGCCTGATCGCTTTGGTGGCCGTTTTGGGTAAGGTCTCGCAGTCCCTCTTGGCAGAGGAGCCTGTAAAAAAGACCGCACCTGCCGCCGCCCCCGCCGCACCCGCCCCTGTCGCGCCTATCGCGGACAGAGACGAGCTGGTCGTTGCCTTCAGCGCCGCCGTAGCGGAGGAGCTGGGAACGGACGTTTCGGCTATTCGCGTTGTGTCCTTTAAGGAAATCGGTTAATTTAAGTTAAAAGAAAGAAAGAGGTATAGACAAATGAACGCATACAAAGTAACTATGAACGGTAAGGTTTACGAGTTCACCATCGAGCTGATCAGCAAGGACGACATCAAGGCAGCCGCCCCCGCTCCTGCTGCTCCCGCCGCTCCCGCTGCTCCCGCCGCCCCCGTGGCCGCAGGTGCTCTCACCGTGACCAGCCCCATGCCCGGCACCATTCTTGACGTAAGAGTTGCCGCAGGTCAGGCTGTCAAGAAGGGCGACGTTCTGATGGTTCTCGAGGCCATGAAGATGGAGAACGAGATCGTAGCCGCCCAGGACGGCACCGTTTCCTCCGTGAACGTGACCAAGGGTGCGACGGTTGAGTCCGGCACCGTTCTTTGCACCTTGGGTTAATTCCTTCTTGCCAAAAGTACGGAAAGGATTATCTCCATGCAAGCATTGATTGACTTTTTCGGTGGAAGCGGCTTTGCGAGATTTTTTGAGGGTGACAACTGGAAGAACTTGGTGATGATCGCCATCGCCTGTGTGCTTCTGTTCCTTGCCATCGGCAAAAAATTCGAGCCCCTTCTGCTTCTTCCCATCGCCTTCGGTATGTTGCTCACCAACCTGCCCGGCGCGGGGATGTTCCACGAGATCCTTTTTGCGGGCGGTCACGTTCACTGGGAGCTTTTCGGTGGCGGTACCGTCACTGCGGAGTTTATCGCGGAGCTTCAGGCCGCGGGTGTCAGTGAGGCCGTTGCCTCCACGGCATTGGTTGGCACGACCATCAGCGCGGGTCTGCTTGACTACCTGTATCTGGGTGTTAAGCTGGGCATCTACCCCTGCCTCATTTTCTTCGGCGTGGGCGCGATGACCGACTTCGGTCCCCTGATCTCCAACCCCAAGTCTCTGCTTCTCGGCGCGGCGGCACAGCTCGGTATCTTTATGACCTACATTGCCGCTTGCAACATTGGCGCGCTTGGCATTCCCGGCTTGGCGTTCTTCGGTGAGGAGGCCGCGTCTATCGGTATCATCGGCGGCGCGGACGGCCCGACTGCCATCTTCGTGACCTCGAAGCTGGCACCTCAGCTGCTCGGCCCCATTGCCGTAGCCGCATACTCCTACATGGCGTTGGTTCCTGTGATCCAGCCCCCCATCATGCGCGCTCTGACCACCAAGAAGGAAAGACAGATCGTGATGACTCCCTTGCGCACCGTTTCCAAGCGCGAGAAGATCATTTTCCCCATCGTGGTTGCCGTCTTCGTTTCCTTGCTCGTGCCCGATGCCGCGTCTCTCGTCGGCTCCTTGATGCTGGGTAACCTGTTCCGCGAGAGCGGCGTCACCGAGCGTCTGTCCAAGACGGTGCAGAACGAGCTTTGCAACATCGTTACCATTTTCCTCGGCATCACCGTCGGTGCTACGGCGACCGCCGCCACCTTCCTTAACGTGCGTACGCTGGCCATCATCGTCATGGGCGTCATTGCCTTTGGCTGCGGCACGGCGGGCGGCGTGCTTCTCGCTAAGTTTATGAACCTGTTCCTTCCCGAAGGAAAGAAGATCAATCCTCTCATCGGAAGCGCGGGCGTTTCTGCCGTTCCCATGGCGGCGCGCGTGTCTCAGGTAGAGGGACAGAAGGAAAACCCCGGCAACTTCCTGCTCATGCACGCCATGGGCCCCAACGTTGCGGGCGTGATCGGCTCTGCCATTGCGGCGGGTGCTTTGATCAATTTCTTCGGCTAATGCCAAAAATAAGAAAGGAAACTCAAAATGGCTAACAAGCTTTTTATCACGGACACCGTTCTGCGTGACGCGCATCAGTCTCAAGCCGCTACCAGAATGCGTCTGGAGGATATGCTCCCTGCCTGTAAGGCACTCAACGAGGTAGGCTACTGGTCCCTCGAGTGCTGGGGCGGTGCTACCTTTGACTCTTGCATGCGCTTCCTCGGGGAAGACCCCTGGGAGAGACTGCGCGCCTTGCGCCGCGCCATTCCCGACACCAAGCTGCAGATGCTCTTCCGTGGACAGAACATCCTCGGCTACCGTCACTATGCCGACGACGTGGTGGACGAGTTCGTTCGTCTGTCCATCAAGAACGGCATTGACGTCATCCGTATCTTCGACGCGCTGAACGACGTGCGCAACCTTGAGCAGGCGATTCGCGCTACCAAGAAATACAAGGGCCTTTGCGAGGCCGCCATCTCCTACACCGTCAGCCCTGTGCATAACGAGGAATACTTCGTTGATCTCGCTTGCAAGCTGGAGAACATGGGTGCCGACACCATTTGTATCAAGGACATGGCAAACCTGCTGTTGCCCTACGACGCTTATTCTCTCGTCACCGCCCTTAAGAAGAAGGTCAAGGTGCCGATCCACCTGCACACCCACAACACCACGGGTACGGGCGACATGACCTATCTCATGGCCGCACAGGCAGGCGTTGACATCATCGATACCGCGATCTCCTCTATGGCCAACGGTACTTCTCAGCCCTCTACCGAGGCGATGGTGGCTACCCTTGCCGGCACCGAGAGAGACACGGGTCTTGATCTTTCCAAGCTCAGCGAGGTTGCCGCTCACTTCCGTGGCGTAGCCGCCAAGCTGAAGGAGCAGGGAAGCCTTGATCCCAAGGTGCTGAACGTTGACCCCAACACCCTTCTGTACCAGGTTCCCGGCGGTATGCTTTCCAACCTGATCTCTCAGCTGAAGCAGGCCAAGGCCGAGGATAAGTATTACGAGGTATTGGCAGAGGTGCCCCGTGTCCGCGAGGACTTCGGTTATCCTCCCCTCGTAACCCCCACCTCTCAGATCGTAGGTAGCCAGGCGGTGCTGAACGTGCTGTCGGGCGAGCGTTACAAGATGGTCACCAAGGAATCCAAGGCTCTCCTTCGCGGCGAGTACGGTAAGGTTCCCGGCGTGGTCAACGAGGAGGTGCGCAAGAAGGCCATCGGCGACGAGGCAGTCATCGAGTGCCGTCCCGCCGATCAGCTCGAGCCCGAGCTTGACAAGCAGAAGACCGCCGCAGGCGAGCTTGCCAAGTGCGAGGAGGACGTGCTGAGCTACGCTCTCTTCCCTCAGGTGGCGGAAAAGTTCCTCACCGCAAAGTACAACCCCACTCCTGCGGAGCCCGAAAAGCCTGCGGTGCGTGAGTTGTTTGTAGAATTTAACGGATAATAACAAAAGAGCGAAGCCGAAAGGCTTCGCTCTTTTTGTATAACGAAAACCCCGCCATAGTGGCGGGGTTCAAAAGAGGCTTTGCCGATGAACAGAAATTTCACCCAAACAAGTGCGGAAGGCCTTTGTGCCAAAGGCCCCCTCCGAGAGGTAAACGAGCAAAAACAATTGATAATTGTTTTTGTGAAGTGCTTCGCAAGAGCGAAATCTATTCGATTTCGTCTTGCAAGTGTAAACGCGAGGGCGTTTACACCGCGCTTTTGCC
>JAZRGD010000010.1:0-32167 GCA_045644045.1 Eubacteriales bacterium | reverse complement strand
ACTAAAACCAATAGCAATGTCGATGAGAGAACGGTGTAGTTTGGCGTAGCGTAAAAAAAAGGCACTTGAAAAAGTGCCTTTTTGTTTGGTTCAGCAGAGATTGTTTTGTAAATAGGACAGTACGGCGGAACGGTGGGCGCGGAGGCTGCCTTGGATCAGCACCTCGTTGCCGCCGCCGCGACCGTTCAAGGCGCGGTTGATCTCTGCGGAGAGTGGCTTCAGGTCGGTGTTGTAGGAGGCGATCAGATAAGAATAGCCATTTTCGTCGTTGCCAAAAAAGACGGCTACGCATTTGCCGTGATATTCGGCGGCGATCTGAACAAACTCGCGCCAGAATGCCACGTCCTTTTCCTCGGTAAACAGGGACAGATAGGGGGCGTCTGATGTGAGGGCTTTGGCTTTTTCAAGTGCCAGCTCTTTTTGCAGGGCACGGTTGAGGAAGGAGAGATGGTCCTTTTCGGCCAATAGCTTTTCCACCGCTACGTCGGTTTCGTGTTGCTTGGCAGAGAGGAGCGTGGCGGCTTTGGCAAGCACAAGGTGCTTGGTTCGGTAATCCTTTACGGCGTCGCTTCCGCAAAGCATATGGATACGGATACCGCCCTTATAACGGATGAAATCAAGCAGCTTGATGATGCCTACCTCGCCCGTGTTTTTTACGTGTGGAGCACAACAGGCGCAGGAATCCACGTCGCCGATGGTGACGATTCGCACGCCATCGGCAAGGTCGAGCTTTGCGCGGTAATTCAAGCTGTTTAATTCTTCTGCCGAAGGATAATACGCGGTAATTGGGATGGAACGGTAGATCGCTTGATTGGCAAGGTCTTCAACGTGATTCAATTGCTCACGAGTAAGCTCGCCGGAAAAGTCGAAGGTCACGTCGTCGTCACCCAAATGAAAGCCTACGTTATCAAAGCCGTAAAGCGCGTGAATGATCCCCGAAACAATATGCTCACCCGTGTGGTTTTGCATCTTGCGATAGCGATCGGGAAAGTCTATGTTTCCTTCCACCGTCGCGCCGACGTCTAAGGGGGCGGGGAGGTGGTGGTAGATGAAGCTTCCTTTGATTTTTACGTCGGCGACGGGAATGCCTGCAAGGCTTCCTTTATCCGCTTTTTGACCGCCTTCCTCGGGAAAAAAGGCGGTTTGATCCAAGAGGACACGATACCCCTGCTTGCATTCCTCGCAGGAGAGCACGGTGGCGGTAAACTCGGTGAGATAGGCGTTCTCGTCGTATAATTTTTTAGTGGGGTTCATATTATTCCTTATTGATGTTGCCGGGCTTCATGGTAAGCTCTTGCAGAGCGGCAAATACTTTTGTATTTTTGGGAATGGGCTTTGTAACGAAGCAGTTACCGCCAATAACGGAATTTTCACCGATTACCGTGTCGCCGCCCAAAATGGTGGCACCTGCGTAAATGGTCACGTTGTCCTCTACGGTGGGATGACGGCGCACACCCGAAAGCTGTTGGCCACCTCGCGTGGAGAGCGCGCCAAGGGTGACACCTTGGTAGATTTTTACGTTTTTGCCGATCACACAGGTCTCGCCGATAACGATACCGGTGCCATGGTCGATAAAGAAGTTTTCGCCGATCGTGGCACCTGCATTGATGTCAATTCCTGTTTTGCTGTGCGCATATTCGGTCATAATACGCGGCAGAAGCGGTACCTTTTGGAGATAAAGCTCGTGGGCGATGCGGTAAACCGCGATGGCGTAAAAGCCGGGATAGCAAATGATGATCTCTTCCTTGCTTTGCGCGGCAGGGTCGCCGAGAAAGCCTGCCGTCACATCCTTTTGCAGCATTTCTTGGATCTCGGGAAGCTTGGCAAAAAGGGCGTCGCAGATGTCGCTGGCCTTCTTTTCGATTTCGCTTTCGGCATCCTTGTCGAAAAAGGCAAAGGCCAACATGATCTGTCTCTTTAAGCGATAGTAGGTTTCGTACAGAAGGCTGTCAACCGCATCCTCGGATTTGAGGATGGCTCCCTCGCCCTCGTCAAAAAAGCCGGGGAAGAGCACACGGTGCAGGTTCAAGATGATGTCCACGATCTCCTTTTGGTTGGGGATGGTGGCATGGGTGGTGCGCATAGGTACGTCTTCGTTTTTGTAATTCTTCAATATGCCCGAAACGGCGGCGTCCAAAATTTTTTTGCTGTGATTCGTCATGATGATCTCCTTAGTCATAAAGATGGGCAGAGAGGTAATGCTCGCCCGTGTCAGGTAAAAGAACGACGATGGTTTTTCCCTTGTTGTTTTCTTGCTTTGCCAAAGAAACGGCGGCGCTGAGCGCGGCACCCGAGGAGATTCCCGCAAGAATGCCTTCCTTAGCCGCTATGGCCTTTGCCATGGCAAAGGCATCTTCCTTTTCTATCGGCAGGATCTCATCCAAAAGAGATCTGTCTAAGGTCTCCGGAACGAAGTTGGCACCGATTCCCTGGATGGCGTGCGGCCCCGCTATCCCTTGCGTTAAAAGGGGAGAGGCGGAGGGCTCCACGCCTACGATACGGATGTGGGAGGCTTTTTCTTTGAAATACCGCGCACATCCGCTGATGGTGCCACCCGTGCCGATGCCCGCCACAAAGCAATCCAAATTGCCGTCGGTGGCATTCCAAATTTCGGGTGCGGTGGTCAGGTAATGCGCCTTGGGGTTGGAGGGGTTGGAAAACTGGTCGGGAATGAAGCTGTCGGGAATGGTTTCGGCCAACGCCGTTGCCTTTGCTATCGCCCCCTTCATGCCCTCCGCTCCGGGGGTCAAAATCACCTCCGCGCCATAAGCCTTCATAAGAAGCTGACGCTCGATGCTCATAGTATCGGGCATTACGATGATCACACGGTATCCTCTCGCGCTTCCGATGGCCGCAAGGCCAATGCCTGTGTTGCCTGACGTTGGCTCTATGATGGTAGCACCGGGTGTAAGACGCCCATCAGCCTCGGCATCAGCGATCATTTGTCGCGCGATGCGATCCTTGGCGCTGGAGGCGGGGTTAAAGGATTCAAGCTTGGCAAGAATACGGGCGTGACATCCGTACTCCTTTCCCAAGCGATCAAGAGCGAGAAGCGGCGTGTTGCCCACCAGCTCCTCGACGGAGGCGTAGATCTTCATAAGGTTTCCTCACAAAAATAATCTTTTACTTATTCATTATAGCAATTATGCGGAAAAATGTCAATAATAATGAGGCAGATTTAAATATTTCCGGAGAACATCGCGGTTAGGGCTTGCTTTTTACCGCCTTGTGTGTTAAAATATAGAAAATACAGCGTTTAACTTGATAAAAAGGATCAATATATGGCAAATACAAAGGAAAAAGGTAAGATCATAGCCCAAAACAAAAAGGCCTATCACGATTATTTCGTGGAGGAAACCTATGAGGCAGGGCTTGCGCTTTATGGCACGGAGGTCAAATCCGTGCGCGCGGGGCGAGTAAATTTAAAGGATTCTTATTGCAGCTTTAAGGAGGGCGAGCTTTTCGTTCTCGGCTTTCATATCAGCCCTTATGAGCAAGGAAACATATTCAACCGCGACCCCTTGCGTGAAAAGAAGCTATTGATGCACAAATCGGAGCTGAGACGCATCTTCGGCTACTTAACGAGAGACGGCTATACGCTTGTGCCGTTGAGCCTGTATTTTTCCGGCTCTAACGTGAAGATGGCTATTGGGCTTTGCAAGGGTAAGAAGCTCTATGATAAGAGAGAAACGATCGCAAAAAATGAGTCAGACCGTGCCATCGAGCGCGCCGTGAAAAATAGGCAGTATGAAGACTAAGCAAAAGAAAAAGCATCCTTCGCACACACGAAGGATGCTTTTGTTTTTTCGACGTTTTTAAAGCAGGTTTTCGTCGTATATCGCACGGATACCGCCGATAAATTTCGGACGGGTACGGGCGGCGAGAAGCAGGGCGTGACCGATGGTGCTTTCGGATAGGCGGACGGGGACGGCAACCTTCTTTAAATGCATACCGATCAGCGTGCCGCCGATGTGAAGTCCTGCGTCGGCGCGGATCTCCTCCACCACGATGGGGGAAGAGAAGGTGGCGTAGGCCGCGGTAGCAAAGGAGCCTCCTGCTTTGGGTTGAGGAACGACGTTGACGGGCTCGGCGAAGGGAAGTGCTTCGCGTTCTGTCACGATGGCGCGATTCAGATGCTCACAGCACTGTGCGGCGAGGAAAATACCGCGAGGGCGCAGCACGGACAAAACGGCATCCACCAATACGGTGGCCACAGAGGGATCGGAGTCCGTACCGATCTTGGCACCGCAGACCTCGCTGGTGGAACAACCCACCACCAAAATATCCCCCTTTTTCAGCTTGGCAACCTCGCAAAGCTCCTCGGTGACTTTTATTAATTGTGACTTTAATAGGATCTTTTCATTTTCTTGCATTTTTCACCTCGTGGCGCGGATGGATGATTCTTGTCCTATTGTAGCATTTTGCCCTCAAAATGACAATATTTTAGCGAGAAAAAGCTGTAAAATACGAAAAAAACCTTGCATTTCACTTTCCGGCATGTTATAATAAACATAACGTTGCAGAAAATAGTTTTTCAGGAAAAAATTTGCATAAATCTTCTCATTTTCTTCCATAATCCTTTTAAATTCATTTTGAAAGGATCTTGGATATGAGAAAAAGGTTTCCATCTGTTATTGCTTGCCACAAAAAAGCGAGAGAGGCGTTGCGAGGTAAAAACGGCGTTCGTCTTATGTCGGTCGCGCTTCTTCTGCTTTGTTTTTTCGCCGTTTGCGGACTCACCGTAGCAGGCTTGGCTGTGATGCACGTTTTCTTTCCTAAAGGTGGCCCTGCCGTGTATTTGCTCTTTGCTTGCGCAATGCTTTTGCTTATTGGCATTCTTTGGGCACCCGTTTGGGAGGGGCTTCTTTCTCTCTTTTGCCGTCTTGTTCGCCATGGGCACGTTGGCGCGGCAGAGCTTTTGAGCTTTTGCGTCGATAAAAAGCGGTACAGATATTCTTTTTTGCGGTATCTCGGTCGCTTGCTTCGCTCGGCATTGTTTTTGGCTACCGCCATCATTGTTGCTCGACTTGGTCATGTCGTTGCCGCATACTTGGTTGAAGCAGATGCCATAGCGCGTGCTGCTTTGGTATTGGGAGGGACGGTTTGCTTTTTGGTGCTTCTCCTTCTTCTTGCCGTGCGCTTCTCTTATCGAACCTACTTGATGGAGGCGGCTCGCTTTGCCGTTCCCGCCTTGTCCTTCCGTTCGGTCGGGGTCATATCGGCGGGCGGTATGCGACATAAATACGGCAGAGTGCTTCTGCTTGACATTAGCTTTCTGCCGATGTTTATTTTTAGTTTTTTGCTTCTTGGTTTCCCATTGTTTTACGTTTTTCCTCATTACGTGGCCGCCAGAGCGGAAATGGCATTTGCCATTCTTTCCGTCGAACGGGCGTAGGACAGGATAATAAATTTGATTTTTATCGGTTGGCTTCAACAGAAAGGACGAATATGTGTCAGTGTAACGATTGCAAAAAGGAAAAATTTTTCATCACGACGGCGATTGCCTACAGCTCCAGAAAGCCCCATTTTGGCAATACCTATGAAATTATCATGGCGGATGCCTACGCACGTTTCCAAAGACAAATGGGGAAGGACGTGTATTTTCTGACGGGAACGGACGAGCACGGTCAGAAGGTGGAAAACCTTGCTTCCGAGGCAGGTGTGGATCCTCAGACCTACGTGGACGGCGTTTCGGGCGAGATCAAGCGTATTTGGGATCTGATGGGCGCGTCCTATGACCGCTTCATCCGCACCACCGATGCCGATCACGTGAAAAGCGTACAACACATCTTTAAGAAGCTGTACGACAAGGGTGATATCTATAAGGGTACCTATGAGGGCTGGTATTGCACGCCCTGCGAGTCCTTCTTTACGGATATCCAAGCCGCCGACGGCAAGTGCCCCGACTGTGGCAGAGAGGTACAGAGAACCCAAGAGGAAGCCTACTTCTTCGCTATGAGTAAGTACGCGCCCCGCTTGATCGAGTATATCGAGTCTCACCCCGAGTTTATCGAGCCCGAGTCCCGCAAGAAGGAAATGATCAACAACTTCCTCAAAGCGGGCTTGCAGGATCTTTGCGTATCCCGTTCCTCCTTTAAATGGGGCATTCCCGTGCCCGTAGACGAAAAGCACGTGATCTACGTTTGGATCGACGCCCTGTCCAACTACGTGACCGCTTTGGGCTTTGATCCCGACCTTGCGGAGCAGCCCGAGCTGTATCAGAAGTGCTGGCCTGCCGATGTACATATCATCGGCAAGGACATTCTGCGCTTCCACACCATTTATTGGCCTATTATTCTGATGGCGTTGGGCGAGCCCTTGCCTAAAAAGGTATTCGGTCATCCTTGGTTCAATTCCGGCACGGACAAGATGTCCAAGTCTCGTGGCAACGTGATCTACGCGGACGAGCTGGCGGAGTATTTCTCCGTGGACGGTGTCAGATATTACGCTCTGGCGGAAATGCCCTATAACGCCGACGGCTCTATCACCTATGAGAACGTGATCAATTGCTATAATACCGACCTTGCCAACAACCTCGGCAACCTTGTGAACCGCACCCATGCCATGACTGTGAAATATTTTGGCGGTGTGATCCCCGCGCCCGTCGCCCGTGAATCGCTTGACGACGAGCTGACGGCTGCAGTGGCAAAGGCGGTAGCGGAATCCCGCGCTTTGATGGATTCCTTCCATGTGGCCGATGCCCTGACCTCTATTTTTGAGATGCTTCGCCGTGCCAACAAATATATCGACGAAACGACTCCCTGGGTCCTTGCCAAGGACGAGAGCAAGAAGGACCGTCTCGGTACCGTTCTTTACAATCTGCTTGAGTGTATCCGCTCTGCGGCTGTGCTTTTGACTCCCTTCATCCCTACCACGGCAGAGAAGATCTTTGCGCAGTTGAACACTAAGGCGACGGACTATTCCACTGTCAGTGCCTTTGGCGGTTTGGAGAGCGGCATCGCATTGGGCGAAGGCGGCGTTCTGTTTGCACGCGTGGATGAAAAGAAGTTTTTCGAGGAGCTGGAGGCAAAGCAAAAGGCGGCTGAGGCGACCGTAGAGGAGGCTCCTGCCGTTGAGCATGAGGCGGAGATCGGTATTGATGCCTTTATGGGTGTGGAGCTTCGCACCGCGCAGATCTTGGCTTGTGAGAAGATTCCCAAGGCGAAAAAGCTTCTCAAGCTTCAAGTGGATTTGGGTTATGAGCAAAGACAGATCGTCTCCGGTATTGCCAAGTTCTATGAGCCTGAGGATCTTATCGGTAAAAAGGTGATCGTGGTGGCCAATCTCGCTCCCGCTAAGCTTTGCGGCATTGAGAGCTTCGGTATGCTCCTTGCCTCGGGCGAAGAGCAGGTGCGCGTCGTCTTCTTAGACCCCGAGACCCCCAACGGCGAGCGTGTACACTAATGAAATATTTCGATTCACACGCTCATTACTGGGACAAACGCTTTGAAAATGAGCTCACGGAGGGTGTTGATGCTTGCATCGACACCCTCTTTCGAGAGAGCGTTTGCGGCATCGTAAACGTAGGCACGTCCGCCGCGACCACGCGCTTGGCAATCGAGCAGGCGAAGCGTTTTCCTCATATGTATGCCGCAGGAGGTATCCACCCATCCGATGCGGCTGAGATAACCGATCTCGCGCAAGCCTTGCGGGAGATCGAGGCGATGCTGACAGACCCCGAAAACAAGATCGTGGCCTTGGGAGAGATCGGCCTCGATTATCATTACCTTCCCTTTGATAAGGAATATCAGTTGTCCTGCTTCCACGCGCAAATGGAAATGGCGGAGCGCCTTTCCTTGCCCGTTATCATCCATGACAGAGAAGCGCACGGTGATTGCTTTGACGTGGTACGTTCCCACCCGGGTGTGCGCGGTGTTTTTCATAGCTACAGTGGAAGTGCCGAGATGGCAAAGGATCTGGTCAGGCGCGGCTACATGATCTCTTTTTCGGGCACGGTCAGCTTCAAAAACGCGCGTAGCGTCAAGGAGGCGGCAAGCGTTCTGCCGCGCGATATGGTGCTGATCGAGACGGATTGTCCTTATCTGACGCCTCATCCGCATAGAGGAAAGCTTAATCATTCGGGTTATCTTTCCTATACCTGCGCCGCCTTGGCGGAGGTGTGGGGGATCTCGGAGGAGGAGACGGCAAGCATTACCGTGGAAAACGCGCGCCGATTTTTTTCGATCAAGGAATAAGCTGCTTAAAAAGAAACGGCGTGAGCCGTTTCTTTTTTCGTATATCCTTCCTTCTTTTCCGCAAACTAACAGGGAAAAGGAATAGGAGGAGATAAACATGAACGAAGCAAGTATTAAAAGCGTAACAGCGTTAGAGGTGTTGGATTCTCGCGGCAATCCGACCGTGAAGGTAACGGTAACGACCGAGGGCGGTCAGACGGGTGAGGCTATGGTGCCATCGGGGGCCTCTACGGGACAGTATGAGGCCTACGAATTACGCGACGGTGACTCCTTTCGCTACCATGGCAAGGGAGTTTTGAAGGCAGTCTCGCATGTGGAGGGCAGTCTTTTTTCGGCTGTGGCAGGCTTAGACGCGCGAAATCAAGAGCAAATCGATTCCTTGCTTTGTGCCGTGGACGGTACGGAAAACAAGGAAAGGCTGGGTGCGAACGCCATATTGGGACTTTCCATGGCAATTGCGAGAGCAGGCGCGGCGGTGAAGGGCGTTCCTCTGTGGGAGCATCTTTCTGAGGAAAAGCGGTATCGTATGCCCGTTCCCATGATGAATATTTTAAACGGCGGTGCCCATTCCGATAACCCCTTGGATATTCAAGAGTTTATGATCGTTCCCGTAGGTGCCGACAGCTTTTCAAACGCCTTACGCATGGGGGCGGAAATTTATCATACGCTGGGGAAAGAGCTGAAAAGACAGGGGCTTTCGGTAGGCGTTGGAGACGAAGGCGGCTTTGCGCCTGCGATTCCCGATATGGAAGCTGCTATTGACATTATTAAAAGTGCTATAAAAATCGCAGGATATTCCATGGCAGATGTGAAAATTTCTTTGGACGTAGCCGCGACAGAGTGGTACGATGGGAGCGGCTATCGTATGCCGAAGAGTGGCAAAGAATATACCGCCGACGATTGGAGGGAGGAGCTTCTTGGCGCGCATGAGATGTACGGCTTTTTCTCATTGGAGGATCCCTTCGGTGAGAACGATATGAATGCGTTTCGACGTTTGACCGCAGATATTGGCGAAAACTGTCTGATCGTGGGAGACGATCTCTTTGTGACAAATACGAAAAGACTTGAGATGGGTATTCGTAGCGGCGCGGGCAATGCGATTCTGATCAAACCAAATCAAATCGGTACGGTCAGCGAGACCTTGCGCGTAATTGAGATGGCAAAGAAGAACGGATACGCTTATATCATTTCACACCGCTCGGGAGACACAGAGGATGCCTTTATTGCGGACTTGGCGGTGGCTACCGCAGCACCTCTCATTAAGACGGGGGCACCTTGCCGCTCGGAACGCTTGGCGAAATACAATCGCCTGCTTGAAATTGAAGGAACGCTCGGAAAGGGTGTGTCCTTTGGCGTGTAGAGGTAAAACAAGTAAAATAAGGAAAAAATATGGAAAAAAAGCCGTTTACTACTTGACAAAACGGCAAACTTATGGTATTATATTCAAGTGTCAGGCGAGAGCCGGGAATGCCCCTGTAGCTCAGTTGGCAGAGCACTTGACTTTTAATCAAGGTGTCCGGAGTTCGAATCTCCGCAGGAGCACCAAAAGCACCTCAACTGGGGTGCTTTTTTTGTTAAAATACAAAAAGGAGTAGGCTATGAGTGCGAGTTTTCCCCATTTGACAGACTTCCTTTCCGTGGGTTACACCCCTTATCACGTGGTGGTGGAGGTGTCGAACGTATTGCGGGAACAGGGATATCATGAAATAAAGGAGTGTGATTCTTGGATCCTTTCTGCGGGTGAAAAATATTATTTCACGCGCGGTGGCTCTGCGTTGATCGCTTTTCGCGTTCCCAAAAGCGCGCCCGTTTCCTTTCAACTGGCTATCGCCCATACGGATTCTCCTTGCTTTAAGATAAAATCGGCACAGACGGATGGAGAATACGTTCGACTGTCTGTTGAAAAATACGGCGGGATGATGTACGGCACCTGGTATGACCGCCCCTTGCGTGTGGCAGGACGTGTGTTTGCCAACGAGGGAGGTAAGGTGATTGAGAAAAACGTGTGTCTTGATCGCCGTGTTGTGATCCCTTCCTTGGCCATCCATCATAACCGTGATGCCAACGAAAAGGTGATGGGGGATATGAAAACGGATCTTCTGCCCGTTTTCTCCTTGAAGAAGGATACAGTCTCCTTCATGGCAGAGGTCGCACAGGCGGCGGGCGTGGAGGAAGCCGCCATTCTGGGACAGGATCTATTTATCGTAAGCGATAGCGCGCCCTTTGTATGGGGAGAAAAGGATAGCTTGATCTCCTCCCCGCGTCTTGATGACTTGCAGAGCGTGTACGGCTTGCTCGGCGGCTTTTTAGCGGCAGAGGAGAGTGGGTCTGTTCCCGTATTGGCGCTTCTTGATGCCGAGGAGGTGGGAAGCACAGGCGCATCAAGCGCAGATTCCGACATTTTGACGTCGTTCGTAAAGCGAGTCGCCGCATCCGTATGTAAAGACGGCGAGGCCCTTCCCAGACTGCTCGCCTCTTCCTTTGCGCTGTCCTGTGACAGTGCCCATGCCGTTCATCCTGCTCATCCTGAGGTGGCGGACACAAGTGACGGAAAGTGCTATATCAACGGCGGTATCGTGATTAAGGAAACCGCCTCAAAACGGTACGTGACCGATGGCTTTTCCGCCGCTATGCTGCGTGTGCTCTGTACGGAAGCAAGCGTTCCCGCTCAGCGCTATCGCAACCGCGCGGATATGCCCGGCGGCGCAACCTTGGGAAACGTGGCTCTTTCCCATTTGTCCGTTCCTGTGGCGGATATCGGTCTTGCCACTCTTGCCATGCATTCCGCCCTGGAAACGGCGGGAATCACGGACGTAAATTATCTTGTGAAATTAGCTGCCGAATATTTCTCGTCCACTCTCATCAGGGAAGGCGATGGCTTCTATTGGAAGAGGGGAGTTTAAAATGAAGATCACAGTTTTGGATGCCGCCACGTTAGGCAGGGATCTGGCATTAGACCCTTTATCCGCGTTGGGAGAGCTGAAGGTATACGAAGCCACTACGGCGGAGCAGGCGGATGAGCATATTGCCGATGCCGAGGTGATCGTTGTCAATAAATTCAAGTGCAGCGCGCAGACCTTAAAGAACGCAAAGCGGCTTCGTTTGATTTGCGTTTTTGCCACGGGATACGATAATATTGATATTCCATATTGTAAGAGCCATGGGATCGCCGTTTGCAACGTGGTGGGGTATTCTACGCACAGTGTGGCACAGTTGACGGTCGCCATGGTGCTTTCTCTCGCCAATCGCCTGACGGAATACGACAGGTATACCAAAAGCGGTGCGTATACCCAAAGCGGTGCCGCCAATTCCGTTTCACCCGTTTTTCACGAGCTGCAAGGGAAGACGTGGGGGATTTTTGGGTTTGGCAATATCGGCCGACAGGTCGCAAGGATCGCCGAGGCGCTCGGATGCCGTGTTTTGGTGTGCAAGCGAAAGCCTGCCGAGGATTATCAATGCGTTTCTTTTGATGAGCTTTGCTGCTCCTCGGATATTTTGACCTTGCATTCGCCTTTGAATGAAGAAACGCGCGGTATCGTTTCTAAAGAAATGATCGGTTTGATGAAAAAAAACGTCATCTTGGTCAACGTGGCGCGCGGTGCCGTGGTGGATGAGGCGGCAGTAGCGGACGCTTTGCTGAGTAATCGTATTGCGGCGTACGGATGCGACGTATATAGCGCAGAGCCTATGGCTGAGAGCCACCCATATCAAAAGCTTTTGGGGCTTTCCAACGTGCTTTTAACGCCTCACATGGCCTGGGGTGCCTATGAGGCCAGAGAACGATGCCTTGCCGAGATTTGCGAAAATATAGTTAGCTTTCTAAAGGGCGAAAACAGAAATAGAGTAGATTTGTAAGGAGAACGGTGTGAAAACGAAGGATCTGACACAAATATATTACGTAGATTCCATGCTTCGTGAGGCAGAGTTCTGCATTTCAAGCGAGCGTTTGGCGGGAGAAAAACTGATCAAGTTCTTGTGCCACTCGCCCTATGCGGTAAAAAAGCTGCGTCAAGCACTTCGTCGTTTGCAACGAGAAGGAAAGATCGCCTTTTGGATCAAGGGGGCTGATTTTCGCCCCGCGGATGAAGGAACGCAGTATTTGCTGGACCGTTTTCCGGAAGAAACGAAGGACGATGTCATGGGCGCGCAAAACGATTTTTACAGCATCGTCTGTCTTTCTATATAAGTCCATCACAACCGACGGGAGAGGAAACTGTTTTGAGACATATTTTACGTTATATGAAGCCCTATACGAAGGAGTGCATCTTGGCACCCCTGTTTAAGGTGCTTGAGGTGGCCTTTGAGCTTTGCGTTCCCTTGATCGTAGCGGCCATCATCGACAAAGGAATCGGCGGAAATGACACGGGCTATATTTTGCGCAACAGCGGCGTTCTTTTGCTGCTTGGCGCGCTGGGTCTGTTATCCACCCTGGTAGCACAGTATTTTTCCGCCAAGGCGGCATGCTTGTTTGCGAGAGACGTGAAATCGGGTCTGTTTTCCCATATTGGCCGCTTATCCTACTCAGATTTGGATAGACTGGGTCAATCCCGCTTGATCACCTCGCTGACCAGCGACATGAACCAAGTGCAGTCGGGCGTCAATCTGACCCTTCGTCTTTTCTTGCGTTCACCCCTTGTGGTGTTTGGCGCGATGGCGATGGCATTTACCATTGACGTCCCATCGGCCGTGCCGTTCGTTATCGTGATTCCGCTTTTGTCCGTGGTCGTGTTTGGCATCATGCTGGTATCCATTCCTTTGTATAAGCGAGTACAGGGGGCTTTGGATAAGGTTCTGGGCAGAACAAGAGAAAACCTAAACGGTGTTCGCGTGATCCGTGCCTTTGGCAGAGAAGAGGAGGAGGTCGCCGCCTTCCGTGAGGACAACGCGCTATTAACGAGGACGCAAAAATTCGTAGGGCGCATTTCCGCCCTGCTCAATCCGATCACCTATGCCATTATCAATTTGGGCATCGTGCTTTTGATATGGCGCACCTCCTTTAAGGTGAACGAGGGGGTGCTGACACAGGGCGAGGTCGTCGCACTGTGGAACTATATGTCACAGATCCTGGTAGAGCTGATCAAGCTCGCCAACCTGATCATTACCATGACGAAGGCGGTGGCTTGCGGCAATCGCATCGGGAGTGTCATGACCACCGAGCCCTCTCAAAGCTTTCCTCAAGAGGAGCCCGCTATCGTTGCAGGCGCGCCCGCCATTGAGTTTCGTGACGTTTCGCTCTCATATCATGAGGGCGCGGACGAGGCTCTGTCGTCCATTTCCTTTTCCGTTATGCCGGGAGAAACGGTGGGTATTATTGGCGGTACCGGTTCGGGAAAAAGCTCCTTGGTCCATTTGATTCCCAGATTTTACGATGCCGTTTCGGGAGCGGTACTGGTGAACGGTTGTGACGTAAAGAGTTATCCCAAGGAAGCATTGCTTTCTAAAATCGGCATTGTACCGCAAAAAACGACTTTATTTCAAGGCAGTATTAGAGAAAATCTGAAATGGGGCAAAAACGACGCCACGGACGAGGAATGCCTTGCCGCCGTTCAAACCGCGCAGGCGGAGGACGTCTTGCGTGCCAAGGGCGGCTTGGATGCCATGATAGAGCAATCGGGGCGCAATCTGTCGGGCGGTCAAAAGCAACGCTTGACCATCGCTCGTGCTTTGGTGAAAAAGCCTGAAATTTTGATTTTGGACGATGCCGCCTCCGCTCTTGATTTTGCCACCGACGCCGCGCTGCGGCGCGCCATCAAGGAGGAGAAGGGAACGGTGCTTATCGTGTCTCAGCGCGTTTCCTCCATTCGTCATGCCGATAAGATCCTTGTGCTTGATGACGGCAGACTGGTTGGCGTGGGCACTCACGAGCAGCTTTGCGATGCTTGCGATGTATATCGGGAGATCTACAAATCTCAGCATAAGAGAGAGGAGGAGGCCTGATATGAAAGCTCAAACCAAAAATAGCACGTCAAAAGGAACCGTAAAGCGGATTTTGCGGTATGTTGGACGGTATCGCCTGCCCTTGCTCCTGTCTCTCCTTCTTGCCGCCGCTTCGGTTGCAATGACGCTTT
Source organism: Eubacteriales bacterium (assembly GCA_045644045.1). GTDB lineage: Bacteria > Bacillota > Clostridia > Oscillospirales > CAG-272 > UBA1740. The sequence goes on along the minus strand of JAZRGD010000010.1, from coordinate 17,904 downwards.
ACGTTCCCATTCTCATCGGTGAAGCCATTGATCTGATTGTGGGCGCTGGGAAGGTGAACTTTGGTGGTATTCTTGCCATACTGAAAAAGGTCGCGGTGCTGGTGCTTGCAACCGCCCTTGCGCAGTGGCTGATGAATATGGTCAACAACCGTATTACGTATCACATCATACGTGACGTGAGAAACGACGCGTGCCAAAAATTACAGCGCCTTCCCTTATCCTATTTGGATTCTCATCCCAACGGTGACATCGTAAGCCGTGTGATAGCGGACGTAGATCAGTTTGCGGACGGTCTGCTTCTTGGCTTCACTCAATTCTTTACAGGTGTATCGACGATTCTCGGCACGCTCTTGTTTATGCTTTATATTCATCCCGGTATCGCGATTTTGGTAGTGGTCTTAACGCCGCTTTCACTTTTTGTGGCAAAATTTATTGCTTCCCGTACCCATAGACTATTTGCGAAGCAGGCGGAGGAAAGAGGAAAACAGACCGCTTTGATCGATGAGATGGTGGCGGGAGCGCGGGTGGTGCGTGCCTTTTCTATGGAGAAGAACGTTTCCGAGCACTTTGACGAGATCAATGACCGTTATGCGGACGTCTCGGTAAAAGCCATCTTCTTTTCCTCCTTGGTCAACCCCGGCACTCGCTTTGTCAATAACGTGATCTATGCCGTAACATGCCTGTTTGGTGCTTTGACTGCCACGGGCATGGCGATCTTAGGCGGCGGGATCACGGTTGGTGCTTTATCCTGCCTTTTGTCTTATACGACGCAATACACCAAGCCCTTCAATGAAATATCGGGCGTGGTGGCTGAGCTGCAAAACTCCTTGGCCTGTGCCGCACGTGTGTTTGAGTTTTTAGAGCTTCCCACCGAAAGCTCGGACGCGGATGGGATCGTTATGGAGAAGGCAAGGGGGGAGATTTCGGCAGACGGTGTGTATTTTTCTTACACCCCGGAGCGCAAGCTGATCGAGAACTTTTGTCTTCACGTAGAGCCCGGTGAGCGCGTGGCGATCGTAGGTCCTACGGGATGCGGTAAAACCACCCTCATCAACCTTTTAATGCGATTTTACGACACCGACCGTGGTGACATCACCGTAGACGGCTTACGCTTAAAGGAGCTGACAAGGCACAGCTTGCGCGAGAATTATGGCATGGTCCTGCAGGAAACGTGGCTTTTTGCGGGTACGGTACGGGATAATCTTGCTATGGGAAAGCAGGATGCTTCCGACGAGGAGATCATCGCGGCCGCAAAGGCGGCGCATGCCCACAGCTTTATCATGCGTCTACCCAAGGGGTACGACACGGAGATCAAGGAAAACGGCGAAAGCCTTTCCGTAGGGCAAAGACAGCTTCTTTGCATTGCGCGCGTCATGCTTGCTTCGCCTCCCATGCTGATTTTGGACGAGGCGACCTCCTCTATTGATACCATGACCGAGGCGCGCATCCAAAAGGCCTTTAACACCATGATGGAGGGAAAGACCAGCTTTGTGGTAGCGCACCGCCTTTCCACCATAAGGGAAGCGGATAAGATATTGGTAATGAAGGACGGAAACGTCATTGAGCAAGGAAATCATGAGTCTTTGCTTGCGGCAAACGGTTTTTACGCTACACTTTACAATAGCCAATTTGAACGGGCTTAACAATGATCGATACAGATTTTTGCGGTTTCCCGAACTCAGAAAAACCGACCACGGATGCCCGTGGTCGGTTTTCTGTTATCTTTGATCGGGGTTATATTTTCTTTTCAGGTCGCGCAAGGCGCGGATGTCCTTAAATCCCAAAGCCTCCACGATCCTTTCGGCGGAAATACCGCAGGCGGTCAATTCAAGCAGCTTGGCGTAGCGGAGTTTTTCCGACAATTGCCCGACTGTGATTCCCAAATAGGCGCGGAACAAATTGTCGATGGTGCGGGTGCTGACGCCGTACCGCGAGGCAAGACTCGCGCCCGACGCTTTTTGACCGAATTCGGAAAAGAGAAAGGCCAAGGATCTTTGCAAAAGCAGAGGAAGAGGCTCCTCTTCGCTAAAGTTTTTCTCCGTTTTGCTGCTTTGCTCCAGATCTGTGAGAAGCGAAAGACAGGCAGCCAAAGACAAAGACGGTTCGATTTTGTCCAAAATGTCAAAATATTTCACGGCAGAATTTAAGTGAAAAACGTTCTTTCCTTTTTGTGCACAGGCTATGGCACTAGGACAAAGCAGCTCTACTATTTCGGGATCGAGGTAGAGTCGGGTGTCACGGTATCCCGTGCCTGTGCCGCAAAGCCGATGATATTCATAGGGTGGGACAAGGATCGCGTCTCCTATATGCGGGGTGAAAAGACGGCGATGCACCAAAAGCCTGTGACGATTACGGTTTTCGGTACAGATGGCAAGGAGATAGCGACCCTCTTGAAAGCTTTGACCGAAGCTTGGCGGCATCTCGCTACGCACTTGATCTAAGCCAAGGTAAAAAGAGGGAAGAGACGGAAAGGAATAAGAGATCATAAGTGCTCCAAAAGAAAAATTTTACTCATTATATCATTTTAAAACCGGAAAAGCAAGATTTTCCCTGTTTTTTTGAAAAAAACAAAAATTTTGTCCGTAGAAAATGAAAAAGGACTTGCCTTTTTACAAAAAATAGTATATAATACTCTATGTAATATATATGTCTGTGCGACAGACCAAAGCGATGGTGCTTTGAAAAAAGAAAGGACGGATTTTTCTATGTTAGTTTCTGCTAAGGAAATGCTGCAAAAGGCAAAGGCAGGTCATTACGCTGTCGGTCAGTTCAACATCAACAACCTTGAATGGACCAAAGCGATCCTTCTTACCGCTGAGGAGCTGAAGTCTCCCGTGATCCTCGGTGTGTCTGAGGGCGCGGGCAAATATATGTGCGGCTACAAGACTGTTGTCGGCATGGTGAAGGGTATGATCGAGGGTCTCGGCATCACGGTTCCCGTGGCCATTCACTTGGATCATGGCTCTTATGAGGGCGCGAAGGCTTGCATCGAGGCAGGCTTCTCCTCCGTTATGTTCGACGGCTCTCACTATCCCATCGAAGAGAACATCGCTAAGACGCGCGAGCTGGTTGCCACCTGCAATGAGCTGGGTCTTTCTCTTGAAGCCGAGGTTGGCGCCATCGGTGGCGAAGAGGACGGCGTTGTGGGCGCAGGCGAGTGCGCCGACCCCGACGAGTGCAAGATGATCGCCGATCTTGGTGTGACTATGCTTGCCGCCGGTATTGGCAATATTCACGGCAAATATCCCGAAAACTGGGCAGGTCTCAGCTTTGACACGCTGGCCGCTATCTCCGAGAAGGTGGGCGAGATGCCTCTCGTGCTTCACGGCGGTACCGGTATTCCTGCCGATATGATCAAGAAGGCCATCTCTCTCGGCGTTTCCAAGATCAACGTAAACACCGAGTGCCAGCTTGCCTTTGCCGCCGCCACCCGTAAGTATGTGGAGGAGGGCAAGGATCTGCAGGGCAAGGGCTTCGATCCCAGAAAGCTTCTCGCTCCCGGTGTAGAGGCCATCAAAGCCACCGTGAAAGAAAAGATGGAGCTTTTCGGCTCTGTTGGCAAGGCTTGATCTGTCAAAAAATACCGCTTCGTACCTTACGGTCGAAGCGGTATTTTTTTTCTTTCAATCGTCTATTTTCCAATCAATGGGCTCTCTTCCGTTTTCGCTCAAAAAACGGTTGATCTTAGAAAAGGGGCGGCTACCGAAAAAGCCTCTGTGAGCGGATAGAGGGCTGGGGTGCGCGGAGGAAAGGATGAGGTGGTGCTTGTTCGTGATCATCTCGGCCTTCTGACGCGCATTAGACCCCCAAAGAAGAAACACGATAGGAGAAGCGGACTCGTTTAAAAGGGAAATCACTCTGTCCGTAAAGATCTTCCAGCCCAGCCCCACGTGGCTGTTTGCCATGCCCTCGCGTACGGTCAGCGTGGCGTTCAAAAGTAATACGCCCTGCTTTGCCCAAGTGCTGAGATCTCCGTGAGGTGGAGGAACGATCCCCGTGTCTGCCGTCAGCTCCTTATAAATGTTTTGTAAGGACGGTGGGATGGGAACACCCTTTTTCACGGAAAAGGAAAGACCGTGCGCTTGCCCGTATTCATGATAGGGGTCCTGCCCGATAATAACTACCTTTACGTTGGCGTATGAGGTGTATTTAAAGGCGTTATAAATGTCATACATATCGGGGAACACGCGATATTTTTTATACTCCGCGGCCAATATACCGCGCAAACGCAAATAATAATCCTTTTCAAATTCTCCCTTTAAAAGATCGTCCCAATCATTTCCGATATGTACCATAATGCCTCCATACGGTCTTTTTCTCAATTGTAGCACAAAAGACGGAAAAACGCAAGAGTTATTCGCAAAAGACGGTTTCTATTCTTTTTACGGAAGCAGACGGAGAGTACGTCCATTTGTCCATGTGCGTGGTCGATCCTATAGAAATCGCGGCTTGTCGGTGCTTCGTCAGATCAAGACAGGAATCTATGATAACGAGCTTGATCTTCATGCGGTCGGGCAGAATGCTTTTGATGAAAACGGAAACGCTTTCATTTTCTCCGATACCATCCTTTAATTCTGCTAAGCCTGTCAGGTTGGGTGTGAGCTCTACAAAAATACCGTACGGCTCTATCCCTCTCACCGTTCCCGCCACCGTTTGACCTGCTTGAAAGAGGGCCGCGTTTTGCTCCCAAGTGCCCAGCAGCTCCTTTCGTGTCACGTAAATACGACCCGTTTCGTCTCGGCTCTTGATGATCACCTTGCACTCTTCTCCTACGCCAAGGCGAAGGGCGGGGTGGGAAATACGGGAAACCGAGATGGCATCGATCGGAAGCAAAGAGACGATACCGCACCCGATGTCTAAAAATGCACCGAACCCCTCCAGATGCGTGACCTTGGCTTCAATGATATCCCCCGACCGTAAGCGTGAAACGTACCTGTCGTAGCATTCCTTTTGGGCGGCCTTGCGAGACAGTATAGCAACGGTCGAACCGTTTTTCTTCCATATCTTCTGAACGTAAAAGCAGACTGATTTTCCCACTCTGGTCAGTATGGCAATGTCCTTAGCCGCCTCCTCGGAGGGAGAATAGGCCACCTCTTCTTTAGGAATGATTCCTTGTGCTTCTCCTAATGAAAGGTGGAGGTTCATTTCGTTATCGCATAAAAGAACCGGCGCTTCCAGCAAAATGTGCTTTGCGGCCGCCTGCTCCAAAAAGGACAGGGAATAGGAATTACACCGACGAAAATCGGCGGCAGAATGTCCTTCGGGTAAAAATTCTTTCATTTTTCGCACCTCTTTCTTCTTTTTCTCACAGCAATATATGCGAAACGGAGTTGCGAAAGAACAAAAATCCCCTATTTGAAGCAAGGCTTCAAATAGGGGAGATATATTATATATGACAAAGAGTAAGCTGTGCTTCTACGTTGGTTTTACCGTCTGAGCGAACTGTGCGGAAAAGATAATCATCGCGTTGCTCCAAAGCGTAGATATTCACCGTGTCTCCGTATTTCGCTTCGTTCATAAAGTTGATGCTGAAGCGTAAAACGCGCTTGTTTTCCATAGGAAGGCAATCGCAAAGCATGTCTACGTACCGTGTATTGTTCATATGCATGTTTTGATCTGTCTCTCCGTAGCTTATCACGTGCTCTTTTACCAATCGGGGAGGCACGTTGGGCGGAAACACGATGCGCGGGGGTACTTCAAGCGAGAGCATTTCATCGTAGGTGAAGCCGGGCTGATATTCACTTACTCTGATCGGGCGGCGTGAGGCGATGTCCACCAAAGCCCAAACGGAGGTAGCCTCTGCCACGACCTCTTCCTCGCGAAGAATACGATAACAGCGATAAAAGGAGAAGCCCTTGCTTTCCACTCCCCAGCTTTCGGTAATCAGGGAATCGTAGGGATGGATCGTTTCGTAAAAGCCGGCAGAGAAGCGACTGAGCAAGAACGCTTTTCCCTCCTCACGCAATGCCTCATTGCTTGGACCGAAACGTCGGCATTGTCCATTGGCGCATTCTTGCATACAGCGCATCAATACGGACGCTTTGACGATGCCGTTAAAATCAAGGTCGTGATTGTTTGTGAAATATTTTTCGCTCCATCGCATAAGAATTCAAAACCTTTCTCAAGATGGAGACAGTATACCATACCTTTTTTTTATTTTATGAGCGATTTTGTAAAATTTTATCAACCAATGCCCTCATGTCCTGTATAGACACGCGCCTCCTTTTCTTCATTTACGGAAAGACCGAAGCTGACCGTGATGGCCTCGTTCACCTTAGCCATGAGATTTCCCTCCAGATGCCCCATTTTTTCACGCAAACGCCGTTTATCAAGGGTTCTGATCTGTTCGAGCAAAACGACGGAATCCTTGGCTAAGCCTACCTCCTTTGCATAAATATCAATGTGCGTAGGCAAGCGAGCTTTTCCCATTTTGCTGGTGATCGCAGCCGCAATGACGGTAGGGCTGTAACGGTTTCCCACGTCGTTTTGAACGATTAAAACAGGGCGTAACCCGCCTTGCTCACTGCCTACCACCGGGCTCAGATCTGCGTAATAAATATCTCCTCTTTTTATGTTCATTGAGGTTTCTCCTTTGTTTTTACAGTTGTTCCTATTTTTGTCTGGCTTCGTCATTATTTTTGCCTCTTTTCACAGCGGTTTAGTCATACAAATTTTGGAAACTTTGAATTTGAGTCTCCCATTACAGGATATGAATAAGAAGAGGTGTGGTTGAAAAAATTAAGGTAGCCGCGGAAAAATCCTTGGCTACCTTAATCCTTTATTCGTGGCTCACAACGGTCTCTTCTGCAGGACGGAAGAGCATAGAAATACACCAGATGCCGGCCAGTGCTACAAGCGTGTAAACAATACGGCTGAACACCGCCAACTGTCCGCCACCAATCCAAGCAACGGCATCGAAGGCGAACAACCCGATACTGCCCCAGTTTAAAGCCCCGATTATGACTAGCGCAAGAGCAATACGATCTAAGATCACCATAATTTTTTTCCTTTCACTTCATCCACGGATCACTCCGTTTACCTTTAGTGTGTACCGAGCAAACGAAAAAATACCTTTTATCAATTTTCAAATTCAAACGTTTCTTTTCCAAAGCAGCCGCGAAGCTCCGACAGAGCCTTCTTCTCGATTCTGCTCACGTAGGATCGGGAAATATGCAGCATCTGCGCAACCTCTCGTTGCGTTTTTGGAGGCAAACGGCTTAATCCGTATCGTAAAACGATAATTTCCCGCTCGCGTGGCTCTAGGACCGTATTGATATAAAACAACGCCTTTTCCGTTCCCAGCTTAATTTCCAAGTCTTCAACGGTCGTGTCTTCATAGCAAATGATATCTCCGTAGGTTAATGGATTTCCATCCTTGTCTGTGTCGATCGTTTCGTTAATAGAGATTTCGGCGGCAAGCTTTTTTTGAGAACGAAAGAGCATCAAAATTTCATTTTGAATACATTTTGCCGCATATGTAGCAAATTTGGCACCGTTTCGCGGATCAAAGGAGTCCACCGCCTTGATGAGCCCCAATGAGCCGATGGAGATCAGCTCGTCGCTTGAAGGATGGGAAAGGTAGTATTTGCGTACGATATGAGCCACAAGTCGCAGGTTGTGCTCGATCAGCTTATTTCTGGCCTCCATATCTCCTTGCATTTTTCGTTTGAACAATTCCTGCTCCTCCGACGCCTTCAGTGGAGGCGGAAAGCTTTGTTCTCCTCCGATTCCCAGAATAAAGCAAAAAAGGTGCGAGAGCATGGTGCTGATAAAATGTAACGGCATGGCATTCCTCCAAAAAAACAAAGCAGTATTTGCCATATGTTATGCAAATACTGCTTGTTTGTAGTAGAAAAAATTAAAAATCTATTTGATAGCCCTTGTCCGTTACGCAGGTGATGATGGGACGACCGTCCAAAATCGCGGCGGCCTTTGCGTTAATACGGGATATGCGAGAGGCGACGGTGGAACGCTTGGCCCTGACCCCCACTCCAAAGCAAAGCCTGCCCAGCTCGGTAGCCTTGGCACGGCGGGGATATATCTCGCATAAATAGCGTAACAAAAACGCTTCGTTATGCGTAACGGGCAGCGGCAAACCGTAGAGCGAAACCGTGCGACTGTGAAGGTCCATATGCAAGCCGTGGACGATCATATTTTCTCTCGGGTCGGATGCACAGGGATGGCGCGGTCTGCCAAGCACGATCTCCCTCAAAACAGTACCGGAATGCACGCCCATAGGATGTGACAATACGGGAAGATCGGGCGGGAAGTCGGCATTGGTGACCAGAATGACGTAGCAGCAGGGAGGAATGTCGTACACTTGCATGATCTCCCGCTCCAAGGCATCGTCAAAACGGCTTGTTTCGATCAGCACGACCTCGGGGCGATAGCGCTTTACGGCGGCATACAGCTTGTCGATGGTGGCACAATAGGTGAAATAATGGGATTTGGAAAATATGACGCGCAGCTTTTCAAGCTCTTCTGCGGTGTCGGCAACTGTAAGAAGCATGTTTTTATTCCTCGTCAAAGGGATGTTTTATTACAGTATAACACATAAAGCAAAGAAAAGCAATCTTTTTGCTGAATTGCTTGACAGAAATGGGAAGTTTTGTTATAATACGGATAGAAGGACGGTGAGGTGTGGCTATGAAAACAGTTCTGATCAACGGCGGGTCTCGCGGCATCGGCGCGGCGATGGTGCGCGCCTTTCGGGCGGCGGGGTACTGGGTCGCCTTTACGTATTTTGCCTCCGATGCTGAGGCGGCCGCGCTTGCGGCGGAAACGGGGGCCACAGCCATTAAGGCGGACTCGGGAAGCCGTGAAGAAATTTTTAAGGCGGTGGATATGGCATACAAGGCACTCGGCAAGATCGACGTGCTGGTCAACAATGCCGCCATTTCCTGCTTTGGCTTGTTTACGGATATGCCGAGCACGCTGTGGGACAGAATGCTTGCTGTCAATTTGGACGGGCCCATGCACTATGCAAAATTGGTTCTGCCGCATATGATCGCCCGAAAAAAAGGAAAAATTATCAATATTTCCTCCATGTGGGGACAGGTTGGTGCCTCTTGTGAGGTGCATTATTCCGCGACAAAGGCGGCACTGATCGGCTTCACCAAGGCTCTCGCCAAGGAGGTAGGGCCTTCGGGTATTACGGTGAATGCCATCGCGCCCGGCGCGATCGAAACGGAAATGAACGCGCGCCTCTCGGAGGAGGAGCTGGATGCCCTGCGAGAGGAGACTCCTCTCGGACGTCTCGGCACTCCTGAGGAGGTGGCCGCCGTAGCACTGTTTTTGTGTGAAAAGGGCGGAGATTTCATCACGGGACAGGTGCTTTCGCCCAATGGCGGCTTCGTGATGTAAAAGAATCGTAAAGATTTTCATTTTTTTGTTTTTTTCTCTTGCAAAGAGGCATAATATCTGTTATAATATTAAAAGATTCGGGCGACGGATAAGGTCATACTAAGCGGGGCAGTAGCGGTGCCCTGTACCTGAAATCCGCTATAGCAGGGCTGAATTCCTTGTTTGAGGCTTGGCGTTGTGTGGTCTGCGCCGTCGGCTTCTGTGTTGAAGAATGGGTCTTGCGCAATGGGAAACCGTGAACCATGTCAGGTGGGGAACCAAGCAGCATTAAGCGGTCCTTTCCATGTGCCGCAAGGACGCCTGTTCGGAGCAGAAACGGCGGTTAACGCGTGTAACGGCATTGACGATTACAGGGTGTATGATCTTATCGGTCGTCCGAGTTGTGGGGGCGTGAGTGTGTGCCGCATAGCACGCAACTGCCCCTTTCTTTTTACTGATCACTGAGACGAAGGAGGCAGAGAAGTGTATAAGGCGTTATATCGTAAATGGCGTCCGTCTGATTTTGATTCTGTTTGCGGACAAGAGCACGTGACGGACGTGTTGAAATATCAGGTGGCCGACGGTCGCGTTTCTCATGCCTATCTGTTTTGCGGCTCTCGCGGAACGGGAAAGACCTCTTGCGCCAAAATTTTGGCCAAGGCGGTTAACTGCTTAAATCCAAAGGACGGCAATCCCTGTAATGAGTGTGCCGCCTGTGTGAGCATCAACAAAGGGCTTGCTACCGACGTTATTGAAATGGACGCCGCCAGTAACAACGGCGTTGACAACGTGCGTGATATTAAGGAGGAAGTGGTTTACAGCCCTGCGGAGCTGAAATACCGCGTTTACATTATTGACGAGGTGCATATGCTCTCGGCCAGTGCCTTCAACGCGCTGTTAAAGACCTTGGAGGAGCCTCCGGGACACGTGATCTTTATTCTCGCTACCACCGAGCTGCAAAAGCTGCCCAGCACCATCGTTTCTCGTTGTCAGCACTACGATTTTCGTCGTATGTCCACCAAGGTCTTGACGGATCGAATGAAATATATCGCGGAGCAAGAGGGCATTGTGTTGGAGGATGCCGCCGCTTTGATGATCGCCAGAATGGCGGCGGGCGGTATGCGCGATGCTATTAGCCTTTTGGAGCTTTGCGCGGGTGGTGACCGCGCCGTTACGGAGGCGGTTGCAAGCGAGATTCTCGGCATTGGAAGCCGAAACGCGGTTTTTGCCATGGTAAAGGCCATTATCGCCAAGGATTATAGTGCCATTTATGCCGAGGTAGCCAAGAACGTGATGGAATCCAGGGATCTGACCGTGTTTTGGCAAGAGCTGATCGACACGTATCGTGATATGATGGTCGTCAAGACGGGGAAGGACGCCGTGGCGTATCTGGACCTGACTGAGGGGGAGCACGCCTCTTTAAAGGCGTTGGCTGACTCTATGTCGCTTGAAACGATGATCTACCACAGCAAGCTGATGGAGGAGGCACTATATTCTATTCAGCGTGTGGGCTTGAATAAGCGAAGCACCATAGAGCTGGCCTTGACCCGCATGTGCGAGCCTCGTCTGACAAGCTCCTATGAAGCACTTTTGTCTCGTGTCGCACGCTTGGAGGAGGAGATCTCTCGTTTGCGTCTTGGCATTCCCGTCTCTTCCGATGCTGCACAGGCGGTTGAGGAGGTAAAGCCACCCAACGAAAGAGAAGGAGAGCCGATCCAAACGCCAAAAGCTTCTGCCGCAGAAAAAACGCAAAAAACGCAAGAGGAAGCTTATAAAGCACTTTCATATTGGGGGGAGCTTATTGAAAATCTCGGGGAACGAAAGGCCTCTATTGCGGGCTTTTTAACCAAGGCGAAAGCATATTACTCTCCTGCAAAGGGTTTTTTGATTACGGTTCCCAGTGATTTTATAGTCGGATTCATTACCAAGCCTGAAACACTTTTGGATATTAAATCCAAAATTTCAGAATATGAGGACAGAAACATCATGTCCGAGCCCTTTGAGGTGACTTCTACCGCAAAGGTCGGTACGTATCACTTGATCGATGAGCTGGAAGAGGCCATCGCGACAGAATAAAAAGGAGATATAGAAATGAACGTCAGACTTCCCAAGAACAACATGGGCAACATGCAGGAAATGATCAAAAAGATGCAAGAGGATATGGTAAATAAGCAGGCCGAGCTTGAGGCCCGTGAATACGAGGTATCCGCCGGTGGCGGCGCCGTATCCGTGAAGATCAACGGAAAAAGAGAGCTTGTGTCCTTGGATATCGATCCCGAGATCGTAGATCCCGATGACGTGGAGACTCTCAGCGACATTTTGATTGCGGCTGTCAACGAGGCGATCAAAAAGGTAGATAGTGTAAGCGAAGAGGAAATGGCAAAGCTGTCGGGGCAAATGGGCCTTCCCGGTATGTTCTGATATGGCTGACTATGTTCTTCCGCTTCAAAAGCTGATCGATTCTTTCCGTAAATTGCCCGGTATAGGCGGCAAGACCGCTACGCGGCTTGCCTTTGCGCTGTTAAATTTCAGCGATGAGGAGGCGGCCGCCTTTGCCGCCGCAATCACGGACGCTAAGCAAAATATTCACGCATGCCCCATTTGCTGCAACATTTCGCTTAATGGGGCTTGTCCCATTTGTGCCGATCCGGAGCGCGATCGCGGGATGATCTGCGTAGTGGAAAGTCCCAAGGACGTCATGGCCTTTGAGCGTATCCGCGAATACAGAGGAACGTATCACGTGCTGGGGGGCGTTTTGTCGCCCATTAACGGCATTGGTCCGGAGCAGCTTCATATCAGAGAGCTGTTTTCCCGTCTCTCAAACGAGGACGTGGAGGAAATCCTGATCGCCACCAACCCCACGGTGGAGGGGGAGGCTACCGCTTCCTATCTCGCAAAGATGCTGAAACCGTTTTCCATAAAAATTTCCCGTCTCGCCTACGGTCTTCCTGTCGGCGGAGACCTGGAATATGCGGACGAGGTCACCTTGCATCGCGCCATTGAGGGGCGACGCCCCATAGATTGATCCGGGAAAGGGAGAGAGAAGTATATATGAAGAAAGAATCTATCGCGCTTTCCGAGGGGATCGCCCTGCATTATATCCCAACCGACAAATTTACCTCAAACCACTTTTCCATTCATTTCGTCACGGCCTTGGCGAAGGAGACCGTATCCTTATATAGCTTGCTTTCCAAGATGTTTATGAACGGATGCGATACCTATCCCTCAAAGGAGCTTGTGGCAAAGCGCACGGCGGAGCTGTATGCGGCCGCGCTTTCCGCTTCGGTGATGAAGATCGGAGAAGAGCAAACGGTTTCTTTGTCCATCAATACGCTGGACGATCGCTTTGCCTACGACGGTATGCGTCTGAACGACGAGGCGTTTTCCTTGCTGTGCCGTGTTCTTTTGCACCCCGCAACCGAAAACGGTATTTTTCCCACGGATGTGGTGGAGAGAGAAAAAAAGGTCTTGATCGACGAGATCGACGCCTCCATCAACAACAAGAACGCCTATGCTATCAAACGCTGCCGCGAGATCATGTGCGAGGGTGAGCTTTACAGCCTTTCCGTGGACGGAGACCGTACGGACGTGAAGACGATCACGCCGAATGCCTTGTATGAAGCATATCAAATGCTGCTGAAAAATGCGCGCGTAGAGATGATATACGTGGGTAGAGAATCCATGGAAACCGTCAAGGCGCGTGCTGATGACTTGGCGAAGACACTGGGCGGGAGACGGTATATTTATGGAAAAACAAAAAGAAAAAACGCGGCAGAGGATGTAAAGCGCGAGACCGAGACGGTTTCTGCCGTGCAAGGAAAGCTTGCTATGGGCTTTCGCTTTGAGGAGAAGGATGGATGCTCCTTGGATGCCATTCGGCTTTTCAACTTGATATATGGCACCTCTCCCATCTCTAAGCTGTTTATGAACGTACGCGAAAAACTCAGTCTTTGTTATTATTGCGCCTCTCGCATCGACACCGTTCAAGGCGTTATGTTTGTGTATTCCGGTGTTGATAACAATAACATGACGGTGGCGGAGGAGGAGATCCTTTGCCAATTAGAGGAAATGCGTCAAGGAAACATCACCGAGGAAGAGCTGCTTTGCGCGAAAAAGACGTTCCGCGATCTTTCCCGCTCAGTGACGGATAGCGCGTTATCTATTGAACGCTGGGTCTTGGATAAGTCTGTATCCGGAGAAGATCGTCTTCCCGCTGAGATCTGTGCCGCCATCGAATGCTTGACGGTGGAGGACGTAGCACGCGTTGCCGCCTCCGTTCGTCTTGATACTGTTTTCTGCCTTTTAGGAAACGAAAAAAAGGAGGGCGTCGATGAAATACGTGAATGAATGGATCGCTTCGGGACGGTTGGGCGAGAAGTATCAAAAAATATGCCATCCCTCCGGCTTGTCCGTTTATGTTTATCCTAAAAATCTCACCACATCCTATGCGCTTTTCGCTACCCGATACGGTTCTCTCGAAAGAACCTTCGCCATCGGGGATGAAGAGCTCGTGACAGTTCCCGACGGTGTGGCGCATTTTCTGGAGCATAAGCTGTTTGAGGAGGAGGACGGAAGCGACGTTTTCGCTAAATTCGCCGCACTGGGAGCCTCCGCCAACGCTTATACCTCCAATGAGACAACCGCTTACCTGTTTTCCGCTACCGAAAACGTGGAGGAATCCTTAGAGATCCTGTTAAATTTCGTAACGCACCCTTACTTCACCGAGGAAAACGTAGCCAAAGAGCAGGGAATCATTGGTCAAGAGATCGGAATGATCAACGACCGACCCGGCACAAGGCTGTATTACGCCTTGCTTGAAGGACTTTATACCCATCATAACGTCAAGATCGATATTGCGGGAACGGCGGACACTATTGCGCGTATCACGCCCGAGCTTTTGTACCGCTGTTACCGTACCTTCTATCATCCTGCCAATATGGTGCTTGTGATTTCGGGCGATATTACCGCCGAGCAGGTGATGGCCGTGGTGGATCGTGTGATTCCTTCCAAAGTAACACCTACCGAGATCAAGCGCGAATATCCCGAGGAAGGGCGCGAGATCGCGAAAAAGAATACGGTATTGCATATGGAGGTCGCGGGGCCGCTCTTTGGATACGCCTTAAAGGATCTTGCCACACATCAAAACGGCAAGGATCGCCTCCGTCACTCTTTGCTTGCATCAATGATGTTGAATTCCTACTTTTTGAATTCTGCTCCGTTTTATAATCAGCTTTTTAACGACGGCTTGGTGGGGAGTGCCATTGACGCGTCATATGAAAGCATGAATTCCTGTGGGTATATTATTATCACGGGCGAGAGCGATGACCCGGATGCCGTGTATGCGAGGATCGAGAATTTGTTCGCGCATGTGGAAGAGCAGCTTCCCACTGAGGAGGATTTTAAACGCATCCAAAAAGCGATGTATGCCGACGCTGTTCGCGTGCTTGACAGCACCGAGGATATTGCAAGCGAGATCATGCACGCCGTTTTTCACGGGTACGATCTTTGGGATCCGCTTGAAGTGGTTTCCGATATCACCTATGAGGAATTCATTCGGTTCGTAAAAGGATATTTTAGTGACAAAGAAGGGGTCACGGCAACCGTGCTCCCTATGGAAGAGCGTGAGGAGAAATAATATGAGAACACTTTCTTTTCCGGGCTTGGGCATTGGTGAGTTTACCGTCAATTCCGTTGCCTTTACGTTGTTTGGTGTCGATGTCGCTTGGTATGGCGTGATCATCGCCTGCGGCGCTCTGTTGGCTATTCTATACGTAATGTGGAGAGCCAAGCAGATCGGTATCAAAACGGATGACGTATTAGATATCGCGCTTTTGACCTTGCCCATGGGTGTGGTTGGCGCAAGACTTTATTTTGTCCTAATGTCTTTGGATTCCTTTGATAGCTTTTGGGAGATATTCGATATCCGATCGGGAGGACTTGCCATTTACGGAGGTATTCTGGGCGGTGCTTTGGGCGTGTTTATCATGACGCGCGTTAAAAAGCTCTCCTTTTTCAAGATGGCAGACTTGATTTGTCCCGCCGTTATGATCGGACAGATCCTGGGACGCTGGGGAAACTTCATGAACGTGGAGGCTTTTGGCACGGAAACCACCTTGCCTTGGCGAATGGGCATCCTTGCGAATGGAGAATGGACCTACGTTCATCCCACCTTCCTCTATGAATCCCTTTGGAATCTGCTCGGCTTTGTTTTGATCAACACCTTCTACGGTTGGAGAAAAAAAAGAGGTCTGCAAAAGTACGACGGACAGATCTTTTTGATGGTGTTCACTTGGTACGGCTTCGGGCGTATGCTGATCGAGGGCTTGCGCACCGACAGTCTATATATCGGTCCCTTGCGTGTATCTCAGGTTTTGGGCGGCTTGTTCTTCCTTGTCGGGCTGGGGTTGTTGCTTTATCACCACTTTACCAAAACGGATATGCTTTTCAAGCCCTTGAAGGATAAGAAAGAAGGATAAAAATGGCTATTATTATCAATGGAAAAGAAACCTCCGCCGTTATGATGGCGGAATTAAAGGAGACGGTGGCAAGCTTCGTTTCCGAAACAGGTGTGACGCCCGGCCTGGCCGTAATCATCGTCGGAAACGATCCCGCATCTGCCGTATACGTGCGCAACAAGGGAAATGCCTGTGCGGAGGTCGGCATTCATTCCGAAACCATCCGCCTTCCCGAGGAGACGACCGAGGAGGAGCTGCTCGCTTTGATCGACAAGCTCAACCACGACGGTGCGACACACGGTATCCTGGTGCAGCTGCCGTTGCCCAAGCAAATTTCCGAGGAGAGAGTGATTTCCGCCATTTCTCCCCAAAAGGACGTGGATGCCTTCCATGCGGAGAACGTGGGACATATCACCATTGGCAATTATCGCTTTTTGCCCTGCACGCCCGCAGGCGTTATGGCCTTGCTGGAACGCTATGGTATAGAGGTAGCAGGGAAGCATTGCGTGGTGATCGGCAGAAGCAATATCGTTGGAAAGCCACAAGCACTTTTGCTGCTTGAGAAGAACGGTACCGTTACAATTTGCCATTCTAAAACGAAAGATCTCGCTGATATTACGCGGCAGGCTGATATTATTGTTGCCGCCGTCGGACGCCCTCGCTTTGTCACCGCCGATATGGTCAAGGAGGGGGCTACCGTGATCGACGTTGGTATCAACCGCTTGCCCGATGGCACTCTTTGCGGTGACGTGGACTTTGACGCGGTCGCGCCTAAGGCTTACGCGATCACCCCTGTACCGGGCGGTGTTGGTCCTATGACGGTTACCATGCTTCTTTACAACACGCTTTCTGCCGCGAGGCTGAGTCTTGAATAATTTTTTTAAAAAAACGGAAAAAGCTCTTGACAAAATGACAAAAGTTGTATATAATACTCTTGTTACATTGCTCAATCCGAGGGGAGGGAAACAAGATGGCTGAGATCAGAGTAAAAGAGAATGAATCTCTGGATAGCGCTCTTCGTCGCTTTAAGCGTCAGTGCGCCAAGTCCGGCGTTCTTACCGAGCTTCGTAAGAGAGAGCATTACGAGAAGCCCAGCGTAAAGCGCAAGAAGAAATCCGAAGCTGCCAGAAAGCGCAAGTATAAGTAAGATTTCATAAAAAGAAAACCGCCGAAAGGCGGTTTTCTTTTGCTTTACAGTGAGTCTAAATAGTGTAAAAGATCATCAAAGTCACCATGTGGAAAACGGTCCACGGCTTCCATAGATCTGTTAATCAAGCAAGGCGTCAGAAGAAAGACACTCATGCCCAACTTTTCCGCTATCATATCCTCGTCTATGTCGTTCCCGATCATCAAGCATTCTTCCGGCACGAGGTTTGCTTTTTTCAATACTTGCTCGTAGTAGGCAAGATTAGGTTTACAGAAAGAAAAATCTTCAAAAGTGGTAACGTAATCAAAATCGTGTACAGAGCAACCGGACCAAATTATGCGCTGTTCTGTGGCGGTGCGGGGAAACAGGGGATTGGTGGCAAGGATTACCTTCTCCGCTTTTTCCCTTGCCTTACGGACGCAAAGCGCGGCACGCTTGTCAAAGCCGCAGACCTTGCGCAGCTTGATAAATTCTGTGTCGTAAAAGCTCTCGAATATGGCGACTTCATCCTGTCTTGCGCTGTTGATAGAATGGAAGGTCTCCCAAAAGACCGACTCGTTGGTTTTGGCGCCATCGTTTTTCTCCATACGAAAAACGCCCCTTTCCAAGCCTTCCTTCGCTTTTTCGAAAGAAAATCCGTGAAGAGCAAGGTCTTGAATCAGCAGGGAAAAATACGATTTTGTGAAGACGGAGAGATCCATAGGAAGCAAAGTTCCGTCAAGATCAAAGAGGATTCCTTTCGTTTTTTTCATTTTTGTGCCTCCTTTGGGAACGATCGGGAATAGACTGCCGGATAAAAACATTCCGAGAACGACGTTCTCGGAATGTTTGTCTATGGGCTACAAAAAGATATTATTGCCGTTTTTGCGTATGAATTTGAAGTCTTACAGAAAATGAAATCCTTGCTAACGCAAGGATGAAATCGGCTGACGCCGATGAAATCTGCTTTGCAGATGAAAT
>JAZRGD010000009.1:0-13068 GCA_045644045.1 Eubacteriales bacterium | reverse complement strand
CGTTCGTCGGCTACGTACCTCAGGCAGGCGAGGAAATCGTCATCATCGAGGACGTTATCACCGCAGGAACCGCAATCCGCGAATCCATGGAGATCCTGAGCCATCTGGAGGGAACCAAGGTGATTGCCACCTTCATCATGGTAGACCGCAAGGAAAAGGGACAGACCGAAAAGGGTGCCATGCAGGAGATCGAGGAGCAGTTTGGCTTCCCCGTTTACTCCATCGTTGACGTTTACGACATCATTGAGTATCTGGAAGAGGATCCCGCAAACGAGGAAAACGTAACGAGAATCAAAAACTATCTTGCCGTAAACGGCGCAAAGGCATAATCCTTTTAGAAAGGAGCTGTTTTATATGAAGCATTTGATTGGCATGGAGGATCTTTCCGTTGCCGAGATCGACGAGCTGATCGCGACGGCCGAGGATATTATCGCCAACCCCAAGAAATACAGCGAGGTCTGCCACGGCAAAAAGCTTGCCACCCTGTTCTACGAGCCATCCACCCGTACCCGTCTCTCCTTTGAGGCGGCTATGATGGAGCTGGGCGGTAACGTGATCGGCTTCTCCGAGGCACAAAGCAGCTCGGCCGCCAAGGGCGAGAGCGTGGCGGATACCGCCAAGGTCATCTCCTGCTTTGCCGACATTATGGTCATGCGCCACTTCAAGGAGGGCGCACCTATGGTGGCATCGCTAAACGCCACCGTTCCCGTGATCAACGCGGGCGAGGGCGGACACAACCACCCCACCCAGGCGCTCTCCGCCCTGCTTACCATCAAGAGAGAAAAGGGACGCTTGTCCGATCTGACGATCGGCCTTTGCGGCGACTTGAAGTTCGGCCGTACCGTGCATTCTCTCATCACCGCCATGTCCCGTTACACGGGCATCAGGTTCGTGTTAATTTCTCCCGAGGAGCTTTCCATTCCCGATTACATCAAGCACGAGGTGCTTGACAAGAAGGAGATCCCCTACGAGGAGACCACCGATCTTGAGGCCGTGCTTCCCTGCCTCGACGTGCTGTACATGACGCGCGTGCAAAGGGAACGCTTCTTCAACGAGCAGGATTATATCCGACTCAAGGACAGCTACATCCTCACCCCCGCCAAGATGGCAAAGGCAAAGGATACCTGCTCCATTCTCCATCCTCTGCCCCGCGTGAACGAAATCTCCGTGGGCGTGGATGCCGATCCCAGAGCCTGCTATTTCAGACAGGTTCTGTGCGGAAAATACATCCGTATGGCCTTGATCAAAAAGCTTCTTGAATTAGCGGAAGAGGAGGCGTAAGATGAAAGTAGATTCAATCAAAAACGGCGTGGTCATCGACCACATCACCCCCGGCAAGGGCATGGAGATCTACCGTTTTCTCGGTCTCGACGCCCTCACCTGCCCCATTGCCATCATCATGGGTGCCTCCAGCCGCCGTATGGGACAAAAGGACATCATCAAGGTGGACACCGAGATTCCCTTGGAGCTTGATGCTCTCGGATATATTGATCCCGACGTGACGGTCAATATCATCGAGGAGGGCATTTTGACCAAGAAGTATCACCCCGGGCTTCCCGAGGAGATCGTGGACATTGTGAAGTGCAAAAACCCCCGTTGCATCACCACCACCGAGCAGGAGCTGTCTCACGTATTCCGTCTGACCGACCGTGAGACACGCACCTATCGTTGTATCTATTGCGAAAGCAAGGCAAAGGACTAAAAGCGTAACAGCGGGACACATATGATCGCAAACAAAAAGGAACCGTTTCTTTCGGTTCCTTTTTTGACTGTTTTCGCCCACTTAAAAGCGAAAAAATCCATTGAAAAAGGCACACAAATGCGATATAATGGAATTACAAGCTTTGGAGGAGGTTATCATGAAAAGGTTCAAGAATCTTGGCATCATGATCGATATGTCTCGCAACGCCGTGATGACTGTCGCGGCATTGAAGAAGTTTTTCATTTATCTTCAAAAAATGGGCTACAAGCGCATCATGCTCTACACAGAAGACACCTATGAGGTGAAGGAGGAGCCCTACCTCGGTTATCTGCGCGGCAGATACACGAACGAGGAGTTAAAGGAGCTGGACGACTATGCCTACAGCCTGGGCATGGAGCTGATTCCCTGCATCCAGGTTCTCGCGCATTTTGATGCCTTCGTTCGCTGGGGCAAGCTTCCCGTAGACAGCGACGTTACCATGCTGGTGGACGATCCTCGTTGCTACGAGTTCATCGAAAACTGCCTAAAAACCTGCCGTGAGTGCTTCCGCAGTCACTACATCCACATGGGTATGGACGAGACCTTTGGCCTCGGCAAGGGCAAGCACTTGAAGAAATACGGCTACGAGCCCCCCATTGATATGTTCCGCCGTCACCTGAAGCGGGTGAACGAGATCGCGCAAAAATATGAGTTTAGCCCCCTTATTTTTGCGGATATGCTTTTCACCAGCACGACCGGACTCTATACCCAGCCCAAGGGTGAGATGCCCGAAGAATTGAAGACGGTCCTTCCCGAGGGAGTGAGTCCCGTATACTGGGAATACTATTACAGGGGAGACAGACAATGGGTCTACGAGGGGATGCTGGACAACTGCAAGCAATTTTCGGACAACGTCTGGTTTGCGGGAGGCGCTTGGACCTGGTGCGGTCTTTTGCCCAACAACGACTTCTCTATTGAATCGACTACCCTTGCCCTTAACGCCTGCCGCATCAAGAAGATCGAAAACATTTACATCACGCTGTGGGGGGACAACGGCGGCGAATGCTCTCGCTACGGCGTGCTTCCCACTCTGTACCGCTTTGCGCAAATGGCAAAGGGAAACTACGACGAGGAAAAGATCCGCCGTGGCTTCCGCCGTCTGTTCGGCGCGGAATACGACGCGTTTATGTCCCTTGACAAGTTAAATTACCTGATCAAGGATTGGACCTATTACGACGGCGTTCCCAAGATGGCGCTGTACAATGACTATTTCTGCGGCTTCCTCGACATTCGTCTTTTAGAGGGGCAGAGAGAATATATTCAGGGTGTTGCCGAAGAATGGCATGGGTACGCAAAGAAGTATCGCAAATTTGCTCCGCTCTTTACGTCCGCCGCTTACCTTGCCGACGTGCTTGCCATCAAGTACGACTTAGGCATCCGTACCCGCGCCGCTTACAAGGCGGGCGACAAGGAGACCCTCTGCCGTCTGGCCAACGAGGATTACACCACCGTGAAAAAACGCATCGAGCGCTACGCCGCCGCCTTTGAAAAGCAATGGGTGAATGAAAACAAGACCTTCGGCTTTGAGGTACAGCACGCCCGTCTCGGCGGTCTTATCCTCCGTACCGACGCCTGCCGCCGCCGTCTCCTTGACTACGTGAACGGCAAGATCGATAAGATCGAGGAGCTGGAGGCTGAGCTTTTGCCCCTCGGCAGAGGAACTGTCAGCTTTTTCTACTCCGACATTATGACGGCGGGTCGCGCATGACCGTAACAAAAAAGGAACCGTAAATTTCGGTTCCTTTTTTGATTATTTTTGTCCCTTGAAAGAGAAAAAAACCATTGAAAAAGCTGTAAAAATACTGTATAATGGAGTTACCAAGCTTTGGAGGAGGTTATCGTGAAAAAGTTCAAGAATCTTGGCATCATGATCGATATGTCCCGCAATGCCGTTATGTCCGTCGCGGCATTAAAGAAGTTTTTCATCTACCTGCAAAAAATGGGCTACAAGCGTGTCATGCTTTACACGGAGGACACCTATGAGGTAAAGGAGGAGCCCTACTTCGGTTATCTGCGCGGCAGATACACGAACGAGGAGTTAAAGGAACTGGACGATTACGCCTATGAAATGGGCATCGAGCTGATCCCCTGCATCCAGACCCTCGCGCATCTTAACGCCTTTGTGCGTTGGGGCAAGGTGCCGGTGGATGCCGGTGTGACCCTTTTGGTCGATGACCCTCGCGTTTACGAATTTATCGAAAACTGCTTTAGAACCTGCCGTGAGTGCTTCCGCAGCCACTATATCCATATCGGTATGGACGAGGCATCGGGTCTCGGCAAGGGCAGACACTTGAAAAAATACGGCTACGAGCCTCCCATTGATATGTTCCGCCGCCACTTGAAAAGAGTGAGTGAGATCGCAAAGAAATACGAGTATACACCCCTGATGTTCTCGGATATGCTGTTCAGCAGCGTGACCGAAAGCGGTGCTTATACCCAGGAAAAGCGCACGATGCCTGAGGAACTCAAGACTGTGATCCCCGATGGCGTAATTCCCGTATATTGGGAGTATTATTACAGAGGCGACAAGCAGTGGGTCTACGAGGGCATGCTTGACAACCATAAGCAGTTCACGGACGACTTGTGGTTTGCGGGCGGTGCTTGGACCTGGTGCGGTCTTCTGCCCAACAACGACTTCTCTATCGAGGCGACGACCCTTGCTCTCAACGCCTGCCGCCTCAAAAAGATCGAAAACATTTACATCTGCCTGTGGGGCGACAACGGCGGCGAGTGCTCTCGCTACGCCGTGCTTCCCTCCCTTTATAAGAGCGCGCAGATGGCAAAGGGCAACTACGATGAGGAAAAGATCCGTCGCGGCTTCCGCCGCCTCTTCGGCGCGGAGTTTGATGCGTTTCTGTCTCTTGACAAACTGAACTACCTCATCAAGGACTGGACCTTTGACGACGGTGTGCCCAAAATGGCGCTTTATAACGACTATTTCTGCGGCATTGTGGACGTTCGTCTGTTAGAGGGGCAAAGAGAATACATTCAGAGTGTAGCAGACGAGTGGCACGGCTACGCCAAGAAATACCGCAAGTTCGCTCCTCTCTTTGAGGCTTCCGCCTGCCTTGCCGACGTGCTTGCCATCAAGTATGACCTTGGCATCCTGACCCGCGCCGCTTACAAGGCGGGCGACAAGGAGGCCCTGCGCCGTCTGGCAAACGAGGACTACGCCACCGTGAAAAAGCGCATCGAGCGCTACGCCGCCGCCTTTGAAAAGCAATGGGTGAACGAGAACAAGACCTTTGGCTTTGAGGTACAGCACGCCCGTCTCGGCGGTCTTATCCTCCGTACCGACGCTTGCCGCCGCCGTCTCCTTGACTACGTGAACGGCAAAACCGACAGAATCGAGGAGCTGGAGGCGGAGCTCCTTCCCATCGGCAGAGGAAATCCCGGCTTCGTCTACTCTCGCATCATATCGACCTCGGTCGTTTAATTTCTTCAACTATGGAGGGCCCCACATGAGAAAGTTTAAAAAGCTTGGCGTGATGATTGATATGTCCCGCAACGCCGTGATGACCGTCGAGACGTTAAAGAAGTATTTCACCTATCTCGCAAAGATGGGCTACAATTTCGCTATGCTCTACACCGAGGACACCTATGAGGTGACCGAGGAGCCCTACCTCGGCTATCTGCGCGGCAGATACACCAAGGCGGACTTAAAGGAGCTGGACGACTTTGCTTACGGGCTTGGCATCGAGCTGATCCCCTGCATTCAGACCCTTGCGCATTACGACGCCTTCGTGCGTTGGGGCAAGGTGCCGGTGGATGCCGGTGTGACCCTTTTGGTCGATGACCCTCGCGTGTACGAATTTCTTGAGAACTGCGTTAAGACCTGCCGCGAATGCTTCCGCAGCCATTATATTCATATCAACATGGACGAGGCACGGGGTCTCGGCATAGGAAAGCATTTAAAGAAGCACGGCTACGAGCCTCCCATGGATATATTCAGCCGTCATCTTAAGAGAGTAAACGCGCTGGTGAAGAAATACGGTTTTAGCGCGATCATGGCGCCCGACATGTTTTTCAACATGGTCACCGAAAACGGCGCTTACACCCAGCCAAAGCGCGAAATGCCCAAGGAAGCCAAGGATGCCGTCCCCGATGACGTCATTCTCACCTATTGGGAGTATTATTACAGAGGCGACAAGCAATGGGTCTACGAGGGAATGCTCGACAACCACAAGCAGTTAACGGATAAGGTTTGGTTCCTCGGCGGTGCTTGGACCTGGTGCGGTCTTCTGCCCAACAACGACTTCTCTATCGAATCCATGACGTTGGCAATCAACGCCTGCCGCAAGTACAAGATCGACAATATTTATTTTGGCATGTTCGGAGACAACGGAGGCGAATGCTCGCGCTTCGCCGTCCTTCCCTCCCTGTACAAGATAGCGCAGATGGCAAAGGGCAACTACGACGAGGAAAAGACCCGTCGCGGCTTCCGCCGTCTCTTCGGCGCGGAGTTTGACGCGTTTCTGTCTCTTGATAAGTTAAACTACCTTATCAAGGATTGGACGTTTGACGACGGCGTGCCCAAGATGGCTCTTTACAACGACTATTTCTGCGGTTTCGTGGACGTTCGTCTCTTAGAGGGACAAAGAGAGTACATTCAGGGTGTGGCAGATGAGTGGCACGGCTACGCCAAGAAATACCGCAAGTGGGCATTCCTTTTCGAGTCTGCCGCTTGCCTTGCCGACGTGCTTGCCATCAAGTATGACCTTGGCATCCTGACCCGCGCCGCTTATAAGGCGGGTGACAAGGAGACCCTCCGCCGTCTGGCCAACGAGGACTACGCCACCGTGAAAAAGCGTATCGATCGCTATGCCGCCGCCTTTGAAAAGCAATGGATGACGGAAAACAAATCCTTTGGCTTTGAGGTACAGCACGCCCGCCTCGGCGGTCTGTCTCTCCGCACCGATGCTTGCCGTCGTCGTCTCCTCGACTACGTGAACGGCAAGATCGACAAGATCGAGGAGCTGGAGGCGGAGCTTTTGCCCATCGGCAGAGGAAACCCCGGCTTCGTCTACTCGCGCATCGTCACACCCAACGTATTTTAAATTTCATACAAAAAGCAAGCCGTCGCTGACGGCTTGCTTTTCTTTTTATTTCGTCTGTTTTGCCTTATGGATGCGGTAGATCTCACGCGCGGCAAAGCGCGCCTTGGTGACGGGTACGCTTTGGTCTTTGGGATAGCAATAATAAAGTGCTTGCATGTCACCTAAGGAGATCACGTCTCCGATCTCGTAAAAATTATAATCCACGTTGAGATCATAGGTGGCAAGTGGCTTTTGGGTATAGTCAAGCGCACCATCGCATCCCGTCAGGCGAAGTCCGTCCTCTACGGTCTGGGTCAGGCGGCCGTCACCCACGAAGTACATTTTTTTCGTGTTGACGATCATCGCGATATCCACGGGAATATCCAAGGCATAATCGCCCTCGGCGATCTCACGCTTCACCTCGTCCTCTTCCCAAGCGTACCAATCGCTGACGAAGGAAAAGGCTGTCTCTCCCTCCGTTGCCTTCAATTCGCCGTACTCGGTCAGCTCGTAGCTCTTACCGCAGGCATGGCAGGTGAGGTGTGTGCCCTTGCCCTCTGTTTGTCCCTCCGTCTTACAGTGAGGGCATTTGTACAGAACACGATGCAGGCCGTCGGCACGGAAGGGCTCGTCGATCTTTATCCTGTTTTCATATTGCCAACGGAAATGATCGAAGGTGAACTGCTCCTCTATCACCCGACGCACCTCGGCATCGGACATAACTTTTAAGTCCTCGGCGGACATAAGGTAGCGCATTTCGGCCGAGGCCTTCACCTTACGGCGTTGCAGCTCGTTATAGAGGGGATCGCGTGAGAAGGCACCGAAGGTGCGAAGCATTACCACGGGCAACCCCAGCTTTTTGACAAAGGCGGCGAGATGATCGGGCAGGGGAATGGCCGTTCCGTCGAAGGTATAGCCTGCCTCGGGGAACATTAAAATGGAGGAATTTTCCTTTTGCGCCACGCGAAACAGCTCTCGCACCAGACCCACGTCAAAAACGAATTTGCGTGTGGGAACGCAACCGATCTGTCGCATCAGCCAGCCCTTGCCGATAAAGCCGTCCATGGTGGAGACAATGTTAACGGGTCGGGGATAGACCATGGAAACGGCCATCTCAAGATCAAGGAAGCTGGAGTGGTTCATCAAATAAAGGCAGGGCTCTTTTTTGCCCAGCCGCTCCATCCCCACCTTGGTATAGGAAAAGCGCGTGGCGATCAGATCGGGAAGGGACACGATCTTCAAAAGCGTTCGAAAAAACAGGTTGGGGCGTTTGGCGTGCATTTTTTTGTCACGCTCCATCATCATGACTTGCTCGTAGGGTCTGCGCTCGGCTTTGATCTTCATAAAGCTCTTCCGATCTTTTTTATTTTAGTACCCGTATTATCATAGCACAAACAAGTTGTTTTGTCAACAAAAAGAACACCGCACCTTCCATTTTGGTCGGTGCGGTATGGTCTTATTCACCTAAAAGCTTGGTGTAGGCAAGGAGGCCGCCTGCCTTGAGGATGGCCTTCTGTCTTTCGGTGAAGGAGCAGGTGAGGGGAATTTCAATACCCGCAGTCTCATCCTTCAGGGTCATCTTGCCGCTCTCCATGCCCTCATATACGCCGCTAACGGAAAGCATATTGCCTTGCGTAAGACGGTCGTAATCCTCGGGGCTTTCGAAGGTGAGAGGCATAATGCCTGCGTTGATGAGGTTCGCCGCGTGGATACGGGCGAAGCTCTTGGCGATCACGGCACGAACGCCGAGATACAGAGGCACAAGAGCCGCATGCTCACGGGAGGAGCCCTGACCGTAGTTCACGCCACCAACGACAATGCTCTGCCCTGCCGCCTTCGCGCGTTCGGGGAAGGTGCTGTCGCACACGCCGAAGCAATACTGAGACAGGTGAGGAATGTTGGAGCGGTAGGGCAAGATCTTGGCACCTGCGGGCATGATGTGGTCGGTGGTGATGTTGTCGCCCACCTTTAGGACCAGCTCGGCGCGCAGGGTGTCGGTCTGGGGCGCGCTGTCGGGGAATTTCTTGATGTTAGGACCGCGCAGAACCTCAAGCTCCTTGGCTTCCTCGGGGGAGGCGGGAACGAGAACTGCGCTGTCGTCGATGGGGAAGGCATCGGGCATTTTGATCTCGGGCATTTCGCCAAGGAGGGAGGGATCGGTGATCTCGCCCGTCAAGGCGGCCGCCACGGCGGTTTCGGGAGACACTAAGTACACCTTGGCGTCGGCGGTGCCGCTTCTGCCCTCAAAGTTACGGTTGAAGGTTCTGAGGCTGACGCCCGCAGAGTTCGGGGAGAAGCCCATACCGATGCAAGGGCCGCAAGCGCACTCCAGCACACGGGCACCCGAAGCCAGAATATCGGTCAGCGCACCGCACTCGGCCAGCATGGAAAGCACCTGCTTGGAGCCGGGGGAGATGGAAAGGCTGACGGAGGGCAAAATGGTCTTGCCCTTAAGAAGGGCGGCTACCTTAAGAAGGTCAAGGAGCGAGGAGTTGGTGCAAGAGCCGATGCACACCTGGTCTACCTTGGTGCCCTTCAGGCTTTCCACCGTCACCACGTTGTCGGGCATATGGGGGCAAGCGATGAGAGGACGGAGAGCAGACAGGTCGATGTCGATCACACGGTCATAAACCGCGTCGGGGTCGGAGGCAAGGGGCACATAGACCTCTTCTCTGCCCTCTGCCTTAAGGAAGGCACGGGTGACCTCGTCGGAGGGGAAGATGGAGGTGGTGGCACCCAGCTCGGTGCCCATGTTGGTGATGGTGGCACGCTCGGGCACGGAAAGCGTCTTAACGCCCTCGCCGCCCCACTCGATGATAGAGCCCACACCGCCCTTTACGGAGAGGATGCGGAGAATTTCAAGGCTGACATCCTTGGCAGTGACGAAGGGAGAGAGCTTGCCCGTCAGGTTGACCTTGATCATCTTAGGCATGGTGATGTAATAGGCACCGCCGCCCATGGCCACGGCTACGTCAAGACCGCCCGCGCCAAAGGCCAGCATACCGATACCGCCGCCCGTGGGGGTGTGGCTGTCGGAGCCGATGAGGGTCTTGCCGGGAATACCAAAGCGTTCAAGATGCACTTGGTGGCAAATGCCGTTACCGGGACGGGAGAAATAGATGCCGTACTTCTTGGCGATGGATTGGATAAAGCGATGGTCGTCGGCATTCTCAAAGCCGGATTGGAGGGTATTGTGGTCGATGTAGGCCACGCTTCTTTCGGTGCGAACACGGTCAATGCCCATGGTCTCAAATTCGAGATAAGCCATGGTACCCGTGGCGTCCTGCGTCAAGGTCTGGTCGATTTTAAGAGCGATCTCGGTGCCGGGGATCATTTCTCCGCTGACGAGGTGCGCTTTGATGATCTTCTGCGCGATAGTAAGTCCCATTTTTAAATCCTTATCCTTTCATGATGTGCTTTCTTGCATTGGCTACGTGGGTCTGCATAGCAAGCTCGGCGGCCTTGGGGTCGCGGGCGGCGATCGCCTCATACACGGCGCGATGCTCCTTGACGGAGGCCTCGGCGCGGCTGCTGTTCTCTACCGACGCCTTGCGGAACTTCTGGGTCTTTCTGTGAAGAAGTGCCAGAGTGTCGTCGTAGGCGGTGCTTCCCGTCGCCCGATAAAGAAGGGAATGGAAGCGGCTGTCGGTGGCACGGATATGCTCGGCATCCTTCTTGCTGACATAGAACTCCTGCAATTCAAGTGCCTCCTTCAGCTCAGCCAAGCGCTCGTCGGTGATGTATTCCGCCGCCTTGGCGGCGGCAAGCCCCTCAATGGCAAGGCGGATATCGTAAATATCGCGCAGGTCGTGCTCGGTAACACCGATGACCACCACGCCCTTGGGCGAATATTCGATAAGATGCTCCTGCTCAAGGCGTCTGATGGCCTCGCGGATAGGGGTGCGGCTGACGCCCATATCGGCGCACAGCTTCATTTCGGTGAGGATCTCGCCGCGAGGATACTGTCCGCCGAGGATCTCACCCTCAAGGCGTTCAAATACCTGGTCGGCAAGAGATACGGTTTTATGCTCCATAGTCTTCTCCTTACAGCCTGCGCAGCTTACCCTGCGTCAGCTCCTCGATCTTCTCCTCCAGCTCGGGAGTGGAAAGGGTGGTCTGTCTGCCGTCCTCGTATTCCTTGTCGATCCAAGCCTTGAGGGCGACGACCAGCTCGCTCTTTTTGTCCACCGCCTCGGAGGGAGGGAGACAGTAGTTTTCGTTGATCCAATAGGCGATACCCGCAAGTCCCGACGCCTTGCCGATGAGAACGGCGGGCTTTTTGCCAAGGATGCGCTCGGTATCAAATATGTTGTAGATCTCTTGATCCTTCAAGAGACCGTCAGCGTGAATGCCCGCACGGGTCACGTTGAAGTTTTTGCCCACGAAGGGGGTCATCACGGGGATCTCATAGCCCATCTCATGCTTGAAGTAGTCGGCGATCTCGGTGATCACGGTGGGGTCCATACCGTCAAGAGAGCCACGGAGGGAGGCATACTCAAAGACCATGGCCTCAAGAGGAATGTTACCCGTTCTCTCACCAATGCCAAGCAGCGAGCAGTTGACGGCAGACGCACCGTAAAGCCAAGCGGTAGAAGCATTGGCAACCGCCTTGTAGAAGTCGTTGTGACCGTGCCACTCTAACATTTCGCTGGGCACGTCGGAATAGTGCTGCAAGCCGTAGATGATGCCGGGCACGCTACGGGGCAATGCCACCTCGGTATAAGGCACGCCGTAGCCCATGGTGTCGCAGGCGCGGATCTTGACGGGAATGCCCGCATCCTCGGACATCCGCATCAGCTCGTTGACAAAGGGCACCACGAAGCCGTAGAAATCGGCACGGGTAATGTCCTCCAGATGGCAACGGGGCATGACCCCCGCCTCGAAGGCCTCGGCCACGGTAGCAAGGTAGAAATCCATGCACTCACGGCGCGACATCTTCATTTTCTTAAAGATGTGGTAATCACTGCAAGAAACGAGAATGCCCGTTTCCTTGATTCCAAGGTCCTTCACCAGCTTGAAATCCTGCTTGCTGGCGCGGATCCAGGTGGTGATCTCCGGGAATTTCAATCCCAGATCCCTGCACTTGTGCAGTGCCTCCTTATCCTTTTCGCTGTAAACGAAGAACTCGGTCTGACGAATGACCCCGTAGGGGCCACTGAGCTTGGACATCAGCTTGTAAAGATCCACGATCTGCTTCACGGTGTAGGGCTCAACGGATTGCTGACCGTCACGGAAGGAGGTGTCAGTGATCCAAATGTCCCTCGGCATGCCAAGGGGCACGCGCCTGTGGTTGAAGGCGATGCGCGGCACCTCGGTGTAGGGGTATATGTCTCTGTACAGATTGGGCTCTGCCACGTCCTGCAAGGAATACTTGTAGCTCTTTATTTCGAGCAGGTTGGTTTTTCCTGAGGTCTCGATCATATTTTTTCTCCTTTCATACACGTGTACCCGTGTTCAAGGATACCCGTGTACTTGTGTTCTTGTATCATTGTATACAATTATACCATGATGCGTGCATGCTGTCAAGAGCTTTTAGAAGGTTTTTTCCGCATTTTTCGCATTTTTTTACTTAAGATCTGTCGTTATTAAGGCGAAAGAAGTGAGAAAATGCAAAAATGGATATTTTTCCCTTTTCTTCCCTCTTGACAAAAGCGGAAAAAGCGGTTATACTAATTGTTGCTCTCGTTATGGGGATGTAAAGGTTTCGACGGGGGTTTTAAAGCGTGATAAGCGTGGCGGGCCGGGTAATCCCGTTACAATGCCCAACCTTAAAATTAAACGACAACAATAGTGTTCGTATGGCTGCTTGATTGACCGCTCCCTAAGGGAGCCGTCAGTCAGCAGTGCCGTGGCTATTATGCCACCCGTTCCTCCCTGTCAAACCGCGGTCAGGGACTGAACGTCATGAAAGCGGTGAACATGCGTGGGGCTTTCGCCCTTGACCCCACCATGCACAAAAGGGCTACCGAGGAGGAAAGCGTGTCTTTCCGCGCTCCTTCAAGGGAAGCTTAAACGAAAGACTGTCCACGAAGAAGGTTACGCCGCGAGGCTTTCGGACACGGGTTCAATTCCCGTCATCTCCACCAACAAAAAAGGAACTTTTGTCTACCAAAAGTTCCTTTTTTGTTATCCAAGCCGCAGGCTTGGTATGGAATCAACGCGCCCCGCGCGTTGTATGGAACCCCGACGAAGTCGCGCATGGCATTGCGCGAAGCGCGTATAGAATAAAGTTCCTGCGGCTTGATGCCATACACGGCGTTGCCGTGATTCCATCCAGCCCCTTGGGCTGAT
>JAZRGD010000008.1:0-5259 GCA_045644045.1 Eubacteriales bacterium | reverse complement strand
CGCGAGCGAGGACGAATGTGCCGCCGCCATTAAGACTGCCTTTGATTCTCACGGCTATCTTTGCGACACGCACACTGCTGTCGGCTACCACGCCGCGACCAAATATCTTGCGGATACGGGAAGCCTCAAAAAGGTCATTCTCGCCTCCACCGCCAGCCCCTACAAGTTTGCCGGCTCGGTGTACACTGCTCTGACGGGCAAAGCCCCCACCGACGAGCTTTCCGCCCTTGACGAGCTTTCCGCGCTGACGGGCACCGAGATCCCCGCGCCCTTACGCGGCATCGGCGAGCGCACCGTACGCTTTGAGACCACCATCGAGCCGTGTGAGATGACCGACTCCGTGCTTTCCTTCGCAAGAAGGGTCTAAAATGAAAACAAGGGGGCGTCGGCAGACAGCCCCCTTGTCTCTTAACACTTAGGCTTAAAGGTTGCGCAGATCGTTTCCGCGCTATTCTTTGCCTCGCTGGTACCCACCTTGATCTCAGGAGCGTGGCAGTCGCAGCCCTCTGCGTTGTACACACAGTTGTGCGCATCGCAACGAATGCCCTGAAGGGGCTTTTCACATCCGCAGGTGTTCTGATCGTTCATTTTTTTCATCCTTTCCTTGACCGCACTGATGCGCGGCAGCGTTGTCCTTATTATGTGCCGCCAAAATTCATTTTATACGGAGTGCTTATGTCTTTATTCGCCATTTCGGATCTACATCTGTCCCTTGGCCAAAACACCAACAAGTCTATGGACGTATTTGGAAAGCGTTGGCAGGATTATACGCAAAAACTTGATAGTGCTTGGCGTGCCGTCGTGTCGGACGAGGACACCGTGGTCATTCCGGGAGACGTTTCCTGGGCACTGACCTTGGAGGAGGCCGAGGCGGATCTGCGCTTTATTCACGAGCTTCCCGGCAAAAAGATCATCGGCAAGGGAAACCA
This sequence comes from Eubacteriales bacterium, assembly GCA_045644045.1. Classification (GTDB taxonomy): domain Bacteria; phylum Bacillota; class Clostridia; order Oscillospirales; family CAG-272; genus UBA1740. Next base: position 4,330 of record JAZRGD010000008.1, on the reverse strand, counting down.
CGATTTTTGGTGGCAGACCATGCGCAAGCTGACTGTGTTCAAGGAGGAAAAAGGGCTCACCTCCCTTTCCTTTCTTTACAACAATGCCATTGAAACGGAAAAGCATATCATTTGCGGCACACGAGGATGGTTTTACGACCCCTCTTGCGACAATATTCCGAAGGACACCGATTTTGAAAAGATCTCCGCCCGCGAGGCAATGCGCCTTGATGCCAGCCTGCGTGCGGGCGAGGGTCTCACCGCCAAGACAGGCAAGGAGCTTTTGACCTTTTTGCATTTTCCTGCCGTGTGGGCAGACAAGGTATCGGAGGGTATTCTTTCCGTTTTGGTCAGCCATGGAGTGAAAAAGTGCTACTTCGGGCACATTCACAGCGGCTACGAGCTTCCTATGGAATTTTCTCACGGGGGAATTGATTTTTCTCTCCTTTCCGCAGATTTTTTGCGTTTCACTCCCAAGCTGATCGAAAAATTCTGAGAAAAAAGCAACAATTTGCATCTTTTTTCCATCTTTTTTATAATTAGCTATTGACAGTTTCACTTTTATATAATATAATAATCAAGATTGAAAACAAATTAATATTTTCTTCGGAGGACGAAAATCAATGAGTCTGGTAAAAAAGACAAAGATCGAGAAGAATCATTATGAGGTACCCTTCTCCATCGAAAAAGAAGCCTTTGAAAAGGCAGTGCAGGCCGCTTATCGCAAGAACGTGGCAAAAATGAACATTCCCGGCTTCCGCAAGGGCAAGGCACCTCGCGCTATCGTGGAAAAGATGTACGGCAAGGGTGTGTTCTATGAGGACGCGCTGAACGAGTGCATCCCCGAGGCATATGAAGCCGCTATTAAGGAGTCTAAGCTTGACGTAGTAGGCCGTCCCGAGTTCGACGTAGAGTCCATGGAGGATGAGGCCCCCGTTATGAAGGCTACCGTTTACACCAAGCCCGACGTTTCCGTTGAGGGCTATCTCGGCATCGAGGTGGAAAAGAAGGTCACTCCCGTGACCGACGAGGACGTAGACGCTGAGATCACCAGAGTTCGTGAGCGCAACGCACGCACCATCGAGGTGACCGACCGCGCGGCACAGGACGGCGATACCGTTACCATCGACTACGAGGGTAAGGTTGACGGCGTGGCATTCGACGGCGGCAAGGCTGACGGTCACGACCTGAAGCTGGGCAGTGGCTCCTTCATCCCCGGATTTGAGGAGCAGATCACCGGCAAGCAGATCGGTGAGACCTTTGACGTAAACGTGACCTTCCCCGAGGAATATCACGCTAAGGAGCTGGCAGGCAAGGCGGCTGTATTCACCGTTACCCTGCACGCCATCAAGGCTACCGAGCTTGCTGATTTGGACGATGAGTTCGCGAAGGATGTGTCCGAATTTGACACCCTTGAGGCTTGCAAGGCCGACATTAAGGCCAAGCAGACCGAGAGAAACGAGAAGGCTGCCGATGCTGAGGTTGAGGACAAGCTGATCGACGCTCTGCTCGAAAAGATGAGCGCCGAGATCCCCGAGGTCATGTTCGTACAGGAGACCGAGAACAGCCTCCGCGATATGGACAACAATCTGCGCATGCAGGGCCTGGACCTCTCCACCTACTGCAAGTACACCGGCATGGATCTGGATGCTCTCCGCGCTCAGATGCGTCCTCGCGCCGAGAAGCAGGTCAAGGTTCGTCTGGTTCTTGAAAAGATCGCCAAGCTGGAAAAGCTCACCGCTACCAAGAAAGACATCGAGGCTGAATATAAGCGCATTGCCGAGGCATATAATGTACCTGTGGACAACGTGAAGTCTATGATCGATGCAAAGGATATCGGCGAGGATCTGAAGGTCAAGGCCGCTATCGAGCTGGTCAAGGAAAAGGCCGTTATTAAATTGGCTTAATTAACTGAAGTGCGTGCTCCGCTTGTATTCTCTCGCGTAGCGCGCACTTTTTTACCCAAACTGATAGGAGGAATCTATTATGGCACTGGTACCCGTAGTCGTGGAGCAGACCGGCAGAGGCGAACGCTCCTACGACATCTATTCCCGTCTTTTGAATGACCGTATCATTATGCTCTCCGATGAGGTCAACGACGTGACCGCCTCCCTTGTGGTAGCGCAAATGCTTTACCTGGAGGCTCAGGATCCCGACAAGGACATTCATTTCTATATCAACAGCCCCGGAGGCTCTGTTTCCGCAGGCTTTGCTATTTACGACACCATGAACTTTATCAAGTGTGACGTATCCACCATCTGTATCGGTATGGCGGCCAGCATGGGAGCCTTCCTTTTGGCGGCAGGCACGAAGGGCAAGAGATTTGCCCTGCCCAACAGCGAGATCATGATCCACCAGCCCTTGGGTGGCACGCGCGGTCAGGCGAGCGACATCAAGATCCACGCCGATCACATTCTGCACACCAGAGAAAAGCTCAATCGCATTCTTGCGGAGCGCACCGGAAAGTCTCTTGAGGAGATCGAGAGAGACACCGACCGTGACAACTTCCTCTCTGCCGAGGCGGCCGCCGAGTACGGCCTCATCGACCGTGTGATCGAAAAGAGACCTTAAAACACGAAAGGCTGAATATGGATAATTCGAACAAGAAAAACCACGTTTGCTCCTTTTGCGGCAGAGACGAGTCGAAGATCGCCTTCCTGATCCCCTCCGTTACGGGTGCTTGCATTTGCGACGAATGCGTGGAGGCCTGTCGCGACCTGATCGCGGAGTACAGCGAGGCTGACGCCGCTTCCGCTTCCGAGGTCAAGGAGCTCTCCCTCGACACCCTTCCGAAGCCCACCGCCATCAAGGAGATGCTGGATGAGTACGTGATCGGACAGGATGCCGCAAAGCGCGTGCTTTCCGTTGCGGTATACAACCACTACAAGCGCATTTTGACACGCTTCCCCGCTAAAAAGGACGAGGCGGACGACACGGGCGTTGAGCTGCAAAAAAGCAACGTGCTTCTGCTCGGTCCTACGGGCGTGGGAAAGACCTATATCGCCCAAACCCTTGCAAAGGCCTTGCACGTTCCCTTTGCCATTGCCGACGCCACTACCCTGACCGAGGCAGGATACGTTGGCGAGGATGTGGAGAATATTCTTCTCCGCCTCATTCAAGCCGCCGATTTCAATATCGAGCAGGCGGAAAAGGGCATCATTTATATCGACGAGATCGATAAGATCTCAAGAAAGGGCGAAAATCGCTCCATCACCCGTGACGTTTCGGGAGAGGGCGTACAGCAGGCACTTCTCAAGATCCTTGAAGGAACGGTGGCAAACGTCCCTCCCCAGGGTGGCAGAAAGCATCCTAATCAGGAATTTTTGCACATTAACACCGAGAATATTCTCTTTATCTGCGGCGTGGCCTTTGACGGTCTCTCGGACATCATTGAACAGAGACGCGGCAACCAGACCATCGGCTTTGGCGGCGAGATCCGCACCAAGGCGGAAAAGACCAAGAAGGGGGCTTATCAAGACGTGGTGGCCCACGACATCGTCAAATACGGTCTGATTCCCGAGCTTGTGGGTCGTCTGCCGATGATCGTGGCCCTTGATAGCTTGGACGAGGAGGCACTTAAGCAGATCATCGTCAAGCCCAAGAATGCCTTGGCGAAGCAGTACAAAAAGCTCTTCTCTATCGACGGCGTGACCTTGGAGTTTGAGGAGGATGCCTACGCCGCCGTTGCAAAATTGGCGATCGAGCGAGAGACGGGTGCCAGAGGCCTTCGCTCTATTTTGGAAAACGCGATGCTTCCCTTGATGTATGATATTCCCTCCCGTGAGGACGTGGAAAGGATCGTCATTACCGCCGATTTCATCAACGGAAAAGGGGACGCGAAGATCATTTTAAAATCCGCTTAATGATTAATTTTATCGACAAGTAAACAATAAGGCCGTCGCTTTATGCGACGGCCTTATTGTTTTTAGTTATTTCAGCTCTAAGATCGTGACACCCGCGTCGCCCTCGCCGTAGGCACCCTGTCGATAGGACGCCACACGCTTATCGGCACGGAAGAACTGCCACAGGGCGGCGCGAAGCGCGCCCGTTCCCTTTCCGTGTATGATGCGCACTGAGGCGACACCCGCCATATAGGCGTCGTCAATATACTTATCGATCTTCCACCAGGCCTCGTCTCCCGTGAGACCGCGTACGTCGATCTCGGGCTTGAAGCCGTCGGCAATGGCAGAGCGGATCCTGGTGACCGCTTGCTTGCGTACCTCCTTTTTGGCGGTGGTGGCTTTTCCAAGCAAACGCACCTTGGAGACGTGTGTCTTGGCCTTCAAGATGCCCGCCTTTACCGTCAGATTTCCGTCCTTATCGGGCAAGGTGACCACCTCACCCTCCTGAC
>JAZRGD010000007.1:0-8423 GCA_045644045.1 Eubacteriales bacterium | reverse complement strand
TTCGATCCCGCTCAAGCGGGTGTGCGTAACGATTGCATGGCTGGCAGGAAAGTATAAAGCGCACTTGTGCGCCGCCAGTAGTGTTTAGGGCTATGCCCGAAAATGAAATACCACCCGCTATGCGGGTGGATATTTATTTGCCCTCAAATTGTAAACATTGGAGAAAAGATATTGCAAAATCCTGCCTTGCGTGCTATAATGAGGCGAAAAGCGAAAAAGAATAGACTCCTTCTCGGGCAAGTTGTACAAGGACAACAAATTCGGGGGGGGGTCTGTTGTCTTATTTGTGCAAAACGCACAAGGCGTTTTTGCATTTATCATTGGTATCTTACGCGAACGCGTTTGAGATATTTTTCGTCGATCCAAAAATATTACGTAAGGAGGAAAAAAACATGACGAAAAAGCACACCAAAAAGGCATTGTTGACGAGCGTTTTGTCTCTCTTGCTCTGCTTCTCGATGCTTCTTGGTACCACCTTTGCCTGGTTTACGGACAGCGCGTCCAGCACGGGCAACAAGATCGTGGCGGGTACTCTCGACGTTCAGCTTTTGATGAACAGCGACGGTAGCGGCTATGAGAATATCGGAGACAGCTCCTCTCCCATCTTCGGTGAGGGTGCGCTGGCGCAAGATGAAAACGGCGAGACCCTTTGGGAGCCCGGTAAGACCCAGGTGGCCTACCTGGCGATCAAGAATAACGGCAATCTTGACCTGAAGTACACCGTGAAGCTGAAGGTTGAGAACGTGGCGAAGGATCTGTATAAGGTCATGAAATACGCCATTATTCCCGACGCGCAGTATGATTCCGTTACCGCTTGGGACGGCGGCAACGCCGTTGCGGTCGGCTCTCAGTCTGTTTCGGGTGACGTAGTGCTTGCCAAGGGCGAGACCCATTATTTCGCTCTCGCCATTCACATGGACGAGGAGGCAGGCAACGATTATCAGGGCGGACAGGTCAACTTCGACCTGACCGTGCTCGCGACCCAGCTGGCCAGCGAGGAGGATAGCTTCGGCAACGGCTACGACGACGGTGCTATCTATCTTGAGAACACCTCCGCCGCCGTGACGGTTCCCGATAACGCGACCGAGCCCGAGATCCTTGAGACTAAGGGCGAGAGCGGCGTTTCCGCCACGATTCCTGTCGGCATTTTGAACGGCCTTCCCGATGAGGTGAAGAGTCTTTCTCTCGGATATAGCGATCCCAAGGTGGATGCTACCGCCAAAACCATCACCTTTGACGCCATCGAGATCGTTGACCAGAGCGGCAAAGTGGTAGACCTGGAGGCGCTGGATCTTGGCCATAACGTTACGGTGACAATTCCCGTTGGGGCCGCTTTTGACGACGGTGATCTCGTTACCGTTTACCATGACGGCGTGATCGCGGCTACCGCGGTCGTTGAAAACGGCGCGATCACCTATGACGTGGCTCATTTCTGTGAGGTGGTGGTCAAGGCTCCCGCTGAGCTGTCCGTGGACGAAAACGGCAACGTTACGATCAATAATCTTGATCAGCTGATCGTTTTCGCGCATAGCGTGAACAATGGCAACACCTACAAGGGCAAGACCGTTACGCTTGCCGCCGACATTGATCTTTGCGGCATCGAGTGGACGCCTATCGGTAACAGCACGACGAAATTCGGCGGCACCTTTAACGGTCAAGGCCATACCATCAGCAATCTTTACGTGAACGATATCGAAGCCTCTTACGTAGGTCTTTTCGGTTACGTGAACGGAAACGCGAAGATCAGCGGCGTGAAGTTGCACAATGTAGATCTTACGGGTTATTCGTACGTGGGCTCCGTTGCCGGACGCGTTTATACGGGTGCGATCTCCGACTGTCACGTGAGCGGTGAGATCAAGCTGTTTGCCGAGTATGCCTACGCGGGCGGTATCGTTGGCGGTGATTACGTCAATCTCACCGATTGCTCCGTGATCGCGGACGGTATGGGCGAGATCAAAGTCAACCAAAAGACCGGTGCGGGCGGCATTTGCGGCTGGCACACCGAGGGCGGCTATCAGTTGAGCAACTGCACCGTTAAGAATCTGAACATCACCGCATGGACCAATCTGGGCGGTATCACGGGCTTCGTGCATTATCAGAATACCATTGACGGCTGCCGCGTTGAGAACGTCGTTTTGACCAAGACCCGCGTTGACGGTCACCCCGGTATCGGTATGGCCGCGGGCGGTTGGAGCTATAACGCGACGCACGCCATCACCATTACGAACAACATCTTCAAGAATATCACCCTCAACGGTACTTACGTTCCCGTGGCGAGCGCGGATATTTTGCACGGCAGTGAATACTCAGGCGGTCTGAATAAGAATTTCGTTATTGAGAACAACGCCGCGGAGAACATCACCAACAACATGATCGAGGTCATTAAGGTGACCACCGCCGACGAGCTAAAGGCGGCCATCACCAACGCCAAGGACGGCGACGTGATCGTCATTGCCAACGATATTACCGTAACGGACAAGTGGGACAGCAGATACGGCGGAGAGACTGCGGCTGCCGTCACCATTAACGGTATGGACAACACCCTTAAGTTTACGGGCTTGATCCATGACGGTCTCAACTACCACGCCGTATTCAGATTTACGGGCGCGGCTACCGTGAAGAATCTGACCTTCGACTTCAGCGAGGCTGAAGCGGGAACGTATCTTCGCGCGATCTCCTCGTACGGCGATCTGACCGTTGATAACTGCACCTTCATCGGCAGCGACAACTATACGAAGGACAACGCGATCGTGTTTGGCGACTACGCCCAAGCACCTGCGCAGATCGACGCCTCCGTTTCCATCACGAACTGCGCCTTCATCAACTGGAGACGCGGTGTTTCGGACAACGAGAACGCCAAGGAGGTCAAGTCTGTCGTGATCAGCGGCAACACCTTTGAGGGCGCGAACGCGTACGTCAGCGCATACGGTGACGTAACCTTTACCGACAACAGGATGGACGCTTCTCTCGTTAGTATCACCTCCTACACCAACGCGGCCAACACGGTGGTAACCGCTACGGGCAACGTGCTGGACGCGGACGTGGTCAACGTGATCGGTAGCGTCTCCAAGGTGTTCGGTCTTGCCAACGTGACCGCGCAGGACGGCATTATCGTTAACGCGCAGTAATATACGGCGAGCATAAAACAACAGGGGCTGTCTCAAATTAAAAATTTAAGACGCCCCAATTGAATATTCAACAAAAGCACCCGCTTCCTTGATGGCAAGCGGGTGCTTTTTTGCGGACTGTCAACAAAACGAAACGCGTTCTCATCTTTGAGACAGTCCATTCTTATTCGGTTTATCGGATCGTCACGTCAAAGCGGGCGTTGCATCTCGGACACCTTACGGTGTGCTGTCCCTTTTGCCTTGGCAGGCGCAAATAGTTTCTGCAATAGGGACAACGGCGGAAGACGTGGGTCTTACGGTAGCGGATGCGGGCGAAAAAGCGAACGGCGGGGGCGCGCAGGGCGCGGAAGAAGCGAAGGAAGCGGTCGTTTTCCCTCCGCCTTTTCCACAGGTTGCGGGAGAGGGTGCGCCACAGGGCGTAAAGCAACAGGGCGAGGGAGAGGCCGTAGAGGGGAAAAGAGGCGAAGACGGCGGCGAGGATATAGCAAACGAGGCTTTCCGCAAAGAGAAAATAATACAGGTGGTCGGCACCGTAGCGTCCCGCGAAAAAGCGGGAAAGGCGGGCGAGAAAGCGACCGCGCGGTGGGTGGGGCATAGAGTCTCCTTGCCGTGGCGGTCGGAGACGCGCGCGGCTGTTTTTATTTTTTTGCTTTTTTGCTTTTCGGGAGAGGGAGGGGGCGCTCCGACAGCGCCTTTTCGATGATGGCGTAGGACTCCTCCGCCAGAAGGTCGGGGGTCTTTTCCCTGACCTCGTTCAGGGGGATGATCTCCTCCAGACGGAGATAGACCCGAGAGGCGCGGAGGGGAAGCGCGTGAAAGGCGTCTGCGGTGCCGTGGAGGGTAAAGACCGCCACGGGCACGTCCGCCTTTTTCGCCGCCAGAAAAGCACCGCTCTTGAAGGGGAGCAGGGTGCCGTCCTTGCTTCGCGTGCCCTCGGGGAAGATGCCGTAGTCGATGCCGTCCTCCTTGACGAAGCGGGCGGCGCGGTTGACGGTGCGAAGCCCTTGGAGGGGCTTATCTCTTTCGATGAACAGAAAGCCCGCGCGCATGGTGTGGGCACCCACGATGGGATATTTTCTCACCGATTTTTTGGCGATAAAGGCCATACGGCGCTTGGGGTAGGCGAGATAGATATAGACGGGGTCAAGGGCGGAGCGATGGTTGCAGACGATGATGACGGGACCGTTCGGCAGCTTTTTCTCCCCCACGAGGCGCACGCGGATACGGAAAAGGGCGAGAAACCAATCTAAGGCCACGCGGATGGCGTCCCGAGCGTAGCGGGAGGGATGGTCAGGCTCCTTTTTGGAGATGAGCAGGGTGGAGAGAAGCAGGTAGACCGCCATAAGAAGCTGGCACGCCACAAAGCCCCCGATGAAAAGCAGGGGGGCAAAGAAGGGAGAGAGGGCGGGGTAGAAAAGGACGCTGAGGCCTACCGAAAGCAACAGGGACAGCACGAGGGAAAGACGGACAAGCATGGGTGAAGGTCTCCTTTTTCAAGGTGTCAGGAACCGTCTGATATTATCCTAACACCGTATTGTGAAAATTAAACGAAAAGAAGCAAGGATTTTCGTGAAAAAGCGATAGGAAATGGGTGAAAAGCGGGAGAAGAAGAGAAAACAGATGGGACTGCCGTCTGCGCGGCAGTCCCAATGCGTCAATTTCCGTCCTGATAGCGGTGGGCGAGGAGCTGCTTGCGCTCCTTTAAGTAGCCGCTCTTCAGGTCCTTCACGCCGCTTGGGATATAGCCCGCCTTGGCGGCGCGCTCAAACCAAGCGTGGGCCTTGCTCTTGTCCATGGGCAGACCGTCTCCGAAATCAAAGTGACAGCCGAGAAGATACATGGCGCGGGCACTTCCAAGCTTGGCCGCGACGTTGCGGAACTTGATGGCCTCAAGAACGTCCCCTCTGCGGTACATGACGGTAGAGGCGGCGTAGAAGCGACGGGCGATCTTGAGATATTTGCGCGTCTTGATCCTTTCAAGGGCGGTCTTGGCCTCCGCCACGTTTTGCTTGGCGGCCACGGACAGAAGGCGCGTGGCGGCGGAAAAATCACGGTTTACACCAAAGCCCTCGGCGTAGCACAGACCGAGGCGGTAAATGGCACCCAGGTTGCCGCCCGATGCGGCGGCGGTGTAGGAAAGGAAGGCGGCGTGCCTGTCTACCTTGCCGCAGCTGCCGTTTTCGTGAAGCAGACCCACGGCGTAGGCGGCGGCGTGGTGTCCCATATCGGCGGCGGCGGTGTAAAGCTCAAGAGCCAGGGGATACTCGCCCTGTTTCTCGGCTAATCGTCCCTTTTCGTAAATGGCGGCGGTGGCCTCGCGGATACGGGTACGGGCGGTGGCGGCGGCGGCATGGCCTGCGGCGGCGGCTTGCTCGTAATACTTAAGGGAAAGAACGGGGTCGGATTCGGTCAAAACACCCTCGCTGTATGCGCGGCCAAGGAGATAGGCGGCCTCCACGCTGCCGTTTTCCGCCGCCTTCGTGAAGAGGCGAACGGCGAGCGCACCGTCCTTGTCGCCTCCGATGCCCTCGGCGGCATAGCGACCCAAGGACAGGGCCGCATCCGTCAGACCTGCCTCGGCGGCGAGGCCAAAGCGGCGGCGGGCTTCCTCGGCGCTTCTCGGAACGCCGTTTCCGTTTTCATAGCAGAGACCCAACTGATACTGTGCCTTGGCGTTGCCCGACTTGGCGGACAGGAAATAAATATTGGCGGCAATGGTGTACTCACCGAGACTCTCCGCCTTAAAGCCCACGGCAAGCCTTTCCCCCTCTCGGTTGGCAAGAGAGATGGCAGGCAGCTCCACGGTGTCTCCGTGCCCCAGCTTGCGGGCGAGGCGGCGCAGACGGCGGGGAAGCTCGGTAAAGCGCGCAAGCAGACCGCGCGCCACGGCGGGACGCTTTTCCACCCCGTCACCGACGGCGTACATCTGGGCGAGCTTGACGATGGCCTCCTCGTGTCCGCCGTTCGCGGCGAGGGTCAGCCAAAACAGGCTGTGGGTGTGAGAGGGGGATACGCCCTCGCCGTCCTCATACAGCACCGACAGCTCATATGCGGCTTCTGCCTCGCCGAACTCGGCGGCCACGCTGAGCCAGAACAGCATCTGGTCGTTGACCTCTCCCCTCTTGCCTTGCAGGCAAAAGGCAAGACGCAGGGCGGCGGCGGGATACATATGGCGGGCGGCGGCCTTATACCACATGGTGGCCTCCTCCCTGTTCTCGGGAACGCCCACGCCCTTGGCAAGACACTCCGCATAGGCGTATTGGGCGCGCTTATCGCCCAGCTCCGCCAAACGGAAGAAGCAATGGGCGCGTCTGGCATGGTCCTTTATTTTTTCCGCGTTATGCGCGTCCTCCCAGAGAGACTGCTGCTCGTTGTGGGTCAACGACGCGCTGGTGGCGCAATCGGGACAAACGGTGTTCTCCCCGTAGCTTTTCCACTCAAATCCGCAATTTTTACACTTCATTATGGCCTCCTTCGGTCATGGGGTAACAGTATCGACACTTCTCGTATTATATATATTATATATGTTTTTTTCTCTTTTGTCAAGACAGGCGCGCGCATTTCCCGTTTTCCTTTTTCCACCCGATGCTTGCGGGCTTTTTTCAAATTCAAGCAAAAATGATATTTATTTTTTCAAAATGCTTGAAAAATGAAATCAATTATGCTATCATAATAACGGAAGCCGTGGCTTCTCTCGCCGCCGAGAGGAGAAGGGAGCGCGCCACGGTCGAAAGCGTGTTTTCTGAAGAGGAAAGGAAGCCTTATGAATAAAAAACAAAAAAGAGCCCTCGCGCGTATTTTAGCGGCGGCGGGCTTGTATCTTGCCGCCCTGCTTGTGCTGCGCCTTGCAGGAGAGGTCCGTCCCCTTCTCGCGGCGGCGGTCTACGCTCTGCCTTACTTATTTATCGGCTACGACGTGCTGTACGGCGCGGTGCGGAATATTTTGCGCGGACGGATTTTTGACGAGCAGCTTTTGATGACGGTGGCGACGGTGGGTGCCTTCGTCATCGGGGAATATCCCGAGGGCGTTTTCGTCATGCTGTTTTATCAGGTGGGAGAATTGTTCCAATCGGTGTCGGTGTCACGCACCCGTCGCGCCATTGCCGCCCTGTCCGAGATCTGTCCCGATACCGTTCGCCTCGTCACCGAGTCGGGCGAGGTGGAGACGGACGCCGAGGAGGTGGCGGTGGGCAGTCTCATTCGGGTGTTGCCGGGTGACCGCGTGCCCATCAACGGACAGGTGGTGTCGGGACGCTCCGCCTTGGATCTGTCCGCCATCACGGGAGAGGCCCTTCCCGTGGAGGTGAGGGAGGGCGACGCGGTGGAAAGCGGCACGGTGGTGTTAGACGGCGCGCTTTTGCTCCGCACCCTGTGCCCCTTTGCCGAATCCACCGCCTCACGCATTCTCACCATGGTGGAGGAGGCCACCGACCGCAAGGCGAGGGTGGAGCGGTTTATCACAAGATTTTCAAGATTTTACACACCAACAGTTTGCATTTTGGCGGTTTTTGCGGCATTTTTGCCCCTTCTTTGGCGTGTGCCCTTCGAGCAAAGCGTGTACGCCGCTTTGTCCTTTCTCGTCATTTCCTGTCCTTGCGCCTTGGTGATCTCGGTGCCGCTCACCTTCTTTTGCGCCATTGGCGGCGGTGCCCGTCACGGCGTGCTTTACAAGGGAGCGTCGGAGCTGGAGGCCTTGGCGACCGTCGCGGGGGTGGCCTTTGACAAAACGGGGACTCTGACCAAGGGCAGGCTTCGCCCCTGGCGGGTCTTGCCCTACGGTGTGGAGGAGGCGACCCTGCTTTCCTATCTTTTGGGCGCGGAGTCCGCCAGCTCTCACCCCGTGGCGGAGTCCTTACGCCGTGCTTATCCCGCGCTTGCCTCTCTCCCTCGCACCGTCTCGGAGGAGAGAACGGTGGCGGGAAAGGGTGTGACGGCGGTGGTGGAGGGTGTGTCGGTCTTGGTGGGAAACCGCGCGCTTTTGGAGGAAAACGGGGTGGTGATCCCCGATCTTGATCGATCGGTGGGGATCAGTGTGCTGGTGGCGGCAGACGGCGCGTATATCGGCGCGGTGCTTTTTGACGATACCGTCAAGGGAAAAAGCCCTGCGGCGGTGGCAAGCCTGCGCCGTCTTGGGCTTGACCCCATTCTCATGCTGTCGGGCGACCGTCCCGAAAGTGCCGCGCGGGTGGCGGAGGTCTGCGGCATCACCGAGGTGCGCGCCTCGCTTTTGCCCGAGGAGAAGCTGGTATCCTTCCTGCCCCTGCATACAGATCTTGAAGCTGCCGTAACAAAGGA
>JAZRGD010000006.1:0-12641 GCA_045644045.1 Eubacteriales bacterium | reverse complement strand
TTATCAATTGTTTTTGCTCGTTTACCTCTCGGAGGGGGCCTTTGGCACAAATGCCTTCCGCACTTGTTTGGGTGAAATTTCTGTTCATCGGCAAAGCCTCTTTTGAACCCCGCCACTATGGCGGGGTTTTCGTTATACAAAGAGAAAGAGCAAGACTTGCGTCTCGCTCTTTTTGTAAACAGTTATTTGCTTTTACGTAAAATTAGAGGTCGAAATGACAGCTTCAAACTTCAAGAAAGCAATCTCGACCGCAAGCTCTGCCGGCTTTGAATGCCGATCCCAAGCTTTTCTTGCGCAAATTTTCAGTGGAACGAATGCGCAAAGAAAAAATCCAACATAGACTCTGTGTCCATGTTGGATCTTTCTTCGTTTTGCCACTCTCAATCGGCATTTTTTGGATTTTACTTAATATCCTTATGAGAAGCTGCCTTTTGCAAGTGCTTTTTCTGTTCTCGCAGGACAAAATTACAGCTCCGAGGAGATCGGCAGCTCAATATATGACTCGTCAAGAATTACTGTATTCTCTGCCGTTTTCGCGGTTGCTTGCGCCGAAAACAAGCCTTTTTGATTGGTATGAGGAACGTATAGCGGAAACGCAGACGACGAAATATCAATACGCAGCTTTTCCCCCTTACGGACCACAAAGGCGTGTTCATCAAAGGAGAACGTCATGTCAAGCGGAGCGTTTGGCGTATAAGATGCGTTGAAATTGGATATTTGGTTGATATCGTCACGAAGCCCATAATCCCCCTCGGCTTTGCAAAGACTTATCCTGATGTAAAAGCAGGTGTCCTCGCAATCGGAGCTGACCCTCAATTTCGCTTTGATCTTCCCCTTTACAAGCACATCCCCGTCAAATTCGGAGGTATAAAGACTGACAATATCATATCTTGCGTTTGGCGCACCCTGCCAGGCATTCCCGCCAAAGTTCGCCGAAAGTCCGCCCTTGAACGAAGCGGGGGCATAGGGGTTGTATTTGTATGTTACACTTCTTTCGCCCAATTTTATGCGCCGAATCTCCTTTGCGTCATAAAAGCCGTCGCAGCACCATTCGTCAGCAAACAGCTTATAGTAGGTGATCTTTCCGCGCTCAAATGGCGGCTCGCATTTTCCGCGAACGGAATCCAACCACCGAATCGCATAGCTCTCAAATTCGGTTTTCAAGCAACCGTTTTCGAAATTAACAGGCTGGTTTCCACCCGTTCCGCCGTGATCAAAGGGATGCACCGCCAGCGCGGACTTGGCCCCTGTGTCTTCGTCAAGCCCCTTCCACATATCAAAAACGCCGCCCGTATAGATATCATAAAATCCTGTCACAAGCAGGATCGGGATACCCGCGTGCTTGATCGCCTCGTGGGCCTCCCCTCCGCCGTAGCGTGTTTTCCAAAAGCCGTCATCTCGATTCGGGTGGCGAAGTATCTCATCGAAATCATCCGCGCGCTCGCCGAAAACCGTTTTGGAAAAATCGGCAAGCGGAAGCATCTTATAGGAGTCGGCGGTATAGCTCTTTTTGAGCCGGCTTTTCTTCTTGTACATATCCACGTACCAGCCGCCGTGCAACCCCATTTTATAAAAGCCGTTTCGATAATTACAGTTATAACGCTCGCAATCCTGTACCTCCAGGACCGCCCCCTTGATATCATTCGCAAACGGTGCCGTTACGAAATGTACGGAAGAGGTATAGCTTCTGCCACACAGATACAGTTCGCCGTTATAAAAAGATTGTTTTCTGATCCAGCTTTGGAGAAACAAGCCGTCCTCCCGCTCGTAAATATACGGAACACAATCACCGCCGCTCTTGCCTCTTCCGCGACAGTGCTGGAACACAACGGCATATCCCGCCTCATTCCATTCCCGATATTCTGCGGCTTTTTGGGCGCATATCTCCTCTTCCGATAACATTTCCTCCGCATCCGCGTAAGGAGTTCTGTAAATAACAACAGGATACACGCCTTTTCCGCTCGGCAAGCTTATCACCGTAAAAAGTTCCGCATCATTGTTTTGCAAATATTCGCAGTACGTCATGGGAAGCCTCCACCGCCTTTCTTGGGGGTATTATAGCATAAAAGCGCGGCCGTGTCAATCCATCCCGATATCGGAGGAAAGTATATTGTCTCAACCTTTTTAAGCATATTCCCGTTCCGTCTTGACAGACGCGCAAAACTGTGCTATAACATAGTTGGATATACAAACCGAACTGTAACGGGGAGTTTTATTATGTGGAAAATTAAAGTAGCAACCAACGGAGTTACCGAGAAAGAATGCGCCACGCTTTGCTTTGCAGGACAGGAGCTTAAAAAGTATCTGTCCGAGGCCACCGACGAGATGATTATTCTCGGCGACGGCAAGGCGGAGGAGGATGGCGTTATCCTCATCGGAATCGGACTGCGCGACGCGCTCCCCGAGGTTGAAAAGCCGGAGCTTGACGACGCGATCCTCATTGACGTTCAGAATCGCGGCGGCGTGATCACGGGTGTGAACGCGAGAAGCGTGCTGATCGCCGTTTACCGCTACCTGACCGAGCTTGGCTACGCCTTCATCCGCCCCGGGAAGAATGGCGAAAAGGCACCGAAAACCGTTCCCGAAAAAGACGTCTTTGTCAACGAAAAGCCCTCATACCGTCACCGCTCCGTCTGCATTGAGGGCAGCGTGATGTACGACTCCATCGAGGCGATGATCGACTGGCTGCCTAAGGTGGGCATGAACGGATATTACACCCAGTTCTTTACGCCCCAGATCTTCTTCCAGCGCTGGTATGAGCACAAGGGATACGAGTTCTCAAACCGCTATCTTAAGGGCGAACCGCTTACACCTGAAGACGTTGACGGCATGGTACGTATGCTGGAGCGCGAGATCGAAAAGCGCAGTCTTATCTATATTAAGGTAGGTCACGGCTGGACCTGCGAGCCCTTTGGCACCACCTCCTACGGTTGGGAGCCCGTGGAGCCCGACTCTATCCCCGAGGAATTTACAAAATACATTGCCCTCGTGAACGGAAAGCGCGAGATCATGACCACGGGCAGATACGCCTACGTTCCGATGATCGTTCAGCTTTGCTACGGCGACCCGGCGGTGCGGAAGAAGATCGTGGATTATTTTGTGGACTACTGCAGAAGCAACCCGCAAATAGACTACGTCAACTTCGCCTTTGCCGACGGGGACAACCAGATGTGTGAATGCGAGAAATGCCGCGACACCCTTCCCTCGGACTTTCTTGTTATGATCATGAACGAGATCAGCGAGCGTCTGGAAGCGGAAAACATCCCCACCAAGATCTCCTTCTTCATGTATACCGACGCGCTCTGGCCGCCGGTGAAGTACAGGTTTACCCATGAGGACCGCGCCTGCTTATTTTTCTGTCCCATCAGCCGTACCTACACCCATCCCTTCCCCACCAAGAGCGACAGCGTGATGAAGCCCTTCGAGCTCAATAAGTTAGAGTTCCCCGAAAGCGTGGAGGAGCTGCTGGCCTATTACCGCGAATGGCGCGAATTTTATCACGGCGACAGCGCGGTGTTCGACTACTACTATATGTGGGATTGCTACAAGGATCTGGGCGGCATTGACCGCTCTCGCGTGATCCACAAGGATATCAGGAATTACCGCGACTTAAACCTGAACGGTCTTATCAGCTGTCAGGGACAGAGAGTGTTCGCTCCCACCTCGCTGGGTATGAACGTGATGGCGCGCACGCTGTGGAACCGTGACTGCGATTTCGACGAGGTGTGCGACACCGTGATCCGCGCCGAATACGGCGAGGACTTCAAGCTTGTACGCGATTACCTGCAGGATCTTTCCACCTACAGCCTGCCCGAGGTGACCCGCCTTGAGAAGCCCTTTGTTCCCGAAAACATTCCCACCTACGAAAAGGGAATCGCGCGCGCGAGGGCCTTCCTTTCGGTGATCGACGAGCATAGAAAAACCGCCGAGGGCGCGGAGGCGATTTCGTGGAAGTATTTGAAATTCCACACCGAGCTTTCCATCCTGCTCATGAACGTGTTTATCGAAATCTCGAACGGAGTCGAGCCCACCTCTCTTTGGGACCGTATCGACGACTTCGCAAGTCGGAACGAGTGGGAGCACCGTGAGTATTTCGACGTCTTCGAGCTCAAGTATACCTATTGGCGCCTTGTTCTCTCGCAAATCCATAAGGACGACGGCGAGCGAAGCATAGGCTGATCACAATGAAAAAAACCAAGTTTTTCGACCGGTTCTCATAAGGAATCCTACCGTTTGTAGGGACCGACGTCGAGGGCGGTCCACGACGCGCAAAAATCGGCAGAGATGTTGTTTTCTCTGCCGATTTGTTTTATAACGGGGGTACACCCGTAGGGCGAGGGCGCTTCTTGCTCATTCCCTAAAAATCTCCTTGCGAAAGAACGCAAGGTGTGTCATAATAAATGCATCAAAAGATCGGAGGGAGCTATGGGACTGCAAAACAAGATAGCGCAATATAAAGAATTCAGGCACGGTGTCAGTCACTGCACCTTTAACCCCGACGGCCCCAGTGTGGTAAGGATACATCTTGTTCCGCCAAAATTCAGGCTGTTTGGCAACAGCGCGTATATTGTGATCCTCAACGGATACTACCTCTTGCCCATCGGGTACTCCTGGGCGCTCGTTTTGTCATATTTTATGAAAGAGGTAAACAAGTACGACGGCAAGCCACTCTCGGAAAATGACGAGGAGCAGATCATACAAAAAACACTCAAGCATATTCATGCGATATATCCCTCTATAAGCCGAGAGGCGGTGCGAGAGGATCTGTATGAAATACTTGACGTCATCTTCGCCGTAGCCCACGGAGAGGGAGGGGATCTGGATATAGAAAAGCTCTCTATCCGTTCCTATGCCAAGCATATGACCGCTCCGCACCGAGTAGACCTTATGGTCAGCGCCATGAGCGACCAAAGCGGCGAGTGGAGGTCAGAGCAAAACGCCCCGCGCAAAAGGGGGCCCTTTCAAAATCAAACGTTTAGCAACACGACGGATGCGATGCCCAAAATAAGCCCTAAAATCTGTTTTGCCGAAAGCTTTTCTCTGTAAACCGTAAGAGCGATGACGGAGGTAAGCGCGATTCCGCCTCCCGAAATGACCGGGAACATGACGGAGGCGGACATAGAAAGCGCAAGCGTTAAAACAAGCAGGTTAGCCGCACCGTTTGCCAAGCCTCTGATTCCACCGGATACAATTCCGTCCTTTATGCTTTTCAGGGGATTCTTTTCCACGATCAACGAGAGAATCAGGGTCACCAAACAAACGATAGAAAGCGCCACGATCATAAACTCGTTTTTGTACATTCCTTGCTGATGGATCTGTTGCACCTTTTGCGTCGTCGCGCATACGCCGTTTCCCACAAAAGACAAGGCAACGCACACGACCCATTTGAGGGAGTTGGGCGAGGAGGCTCTTTCGGTTTTGTTTTCTTTTTTCTCAAGATTTACGAGAAGCAACGAGACCAAAAGAAGAACGAGCCCCCCATATAAAAGCGCTCCCGTTTCTTCCTTCAGCGCCCATATTCCGTAAAAAGTAGGAATGAGAAGCGAAAAAGAAGTAAGAAGCGAGGTCAGCGAAAGCGAACCGTATCGTATGGCAAATATGGTTCCGATCGTTGCGCCCCCGTAAGAAACGGCAAACAGCAACGAATACCGCAACGTTTCCCACGAGAGATGGAATCTCCCGTCCGTCGTCACGAAAAACGAAAGCAAAAAAACGAGGATGGCAAAAAACACATTTATCGCCGCATACATCAGCGGGCCGCCCCTTTTTTTGTTATATTCTTTGGCGCACGCGCTCTGTAAGGATACGAGAACAACGGTCAAGGCAAGAAAAAGATACCGCATAAGACAGGCTCCTTGCGTCTTTTGAACAGCTAATGTAGAAAAAACGTTACTTCAATTGAAAGGTATAGGTCGGCGCGCCCTTTGCCGGATACTCGCCGGCAAGCACCTCAAGCGCCGCATCCACGCTATCCGCCGCATGACCGCCGAAAATAACGCGCGGAATGTGGGGAAGCTCCTCAAGGACGTGAGGATTTCCGAAATGGATGAGCGTAGAGATCCTGTCGGTGATCTGCATGGCGGAAATGAGGTTTACCATTCTGTGGGTAAGGAACTCGGGGCCGGTGCAGGCAAGCGCCTCCGTGAAGGTCAGAAAGACGAGCTGATCACAGCCAATGGAGTTTTCTAACGCCTTTGTCATATCGTACTGCGACGGGAATTCGTGAATGACTAGATAGTCTGCGTTCGGGAACAGCTCCTTTATTTTTTTGACGATCCTTTCCGGCTTTTGCCAGCCAATGCTAAAGGTATCCACGTCCACCCTTCCTGCTTTGACGTCCGTTTCCTGCTTAACGGAGATGACGAAAAAATGCTTGCCATCCCGCGATATGGTCGTTTCCACTCCTTCATCAACCCGCCGATACACGCCGTCCTTGTTGATGCTGCGGAAGGTAGCCACGTCTTCCTCCGAAAGCTCGGCGTCGCGGGGGAGCAGCGTGGTTTTGTGCTGCGCCGCCAGCACTCTTTTCACGGCCGCGTCCAGAGCCTCGTCGGAAACAAGCCCCTGCTTGTAGGCCTCCACGTATTCGTTGAACCGTTCCTCGTTTTGCGCCGTGTAGGGCAGAAGGATATCGTTGCCCGCGTTTATGGCAAGGCCCTTGGCCTCCACGTCGCCGAATTTGGCGCGAATGCCCATCATGCAGAGGGCGTCCGTGATCACAAATCCGTCATACCCCTGCTCGCGGAGAATGTCGATCACGTCCTTCGAAAGACTTGCGGGATGCTTGTCGTCAATGTTGACGAAGCGGGCGTGCGCTGTCATGATGCCGTCGAGAAGACCGGCCTCCATAAGCTTTAAGTAGGGATAGAGACTGTACGAAAGCAGGTCTTCCTTGGTGTCGTAGGAGATCGCTTCCGCCATGTGCGTATCCACGTTGTCTTTTCTGTTTCCGCCGGGGTAATGCTTACCAACGGTCAAAACGCCGCCGTCGCGCATCCCTTGGGCAATCGCTTTGGCAAGCACGGCAACCTTTTCCTTGTCCGTGCCCATGCTTCGCATGGAGCCGTCGATCATATCCACAACGGGATCGCAAACCACGTTGTATCCCATTTTTCTTGCGGTAACGCCAACCGCTTTTCCGAAGGCGTAGGCGTGCTTGGTCGTTCCCGCCGTGCCGATGGCGTTGTGCTTTCCTACAAGGAATTCTCCCGCGCCGCTTTCGCCGTCGGTGATGATCAGAATGGGATAATCGGCCAGCTCCCGCACCTTTTCCATGCGCTCCTTGGACTTTGCCAATCCCTGTTGGATCCAAACCGAGCCTACGGCACGTTTTTTGATAAGCTCGTAAACGAACTCGTCATCGGCATCCGCGCCGTGCAGGATCATATTCATCGTAAGACCCAGCTTTTGCTCTATGGTAAGCTCTTCGAATATAAGCTCTTTCTGTTCTTTCATGCCGCCTCTCACTTTCTGTTTTTAAGATCCGCCTTGGGGAAATAGGTGATACGCAAATTGGTGCATCCGTGGGGTACAAGCTCCAAAGGCAGCTTCTCGGTCGCGTACTGATACTCGCCGTGCGGCTCAAAGAAGCGCTCCGCGTACAGCGGTACGAGATAGGGGGATTTGTAGCAATGCGTGTGAAGCTTGATCATGGGATTTTCCCATGCGTAGCCGTTTGGCTCCAGCTCCTCGATCTCAAAGTCGTCGGCGGTAAGGTTCTCGTCAACGGAAATGTTCCAGGAGAACATTTCACGTCTTCTCGCCATACGCTCACGAGGATCCTTTACAGAAGACTCCTTGAATTTCGGTCTGAGATTGTACCACGTCCAGCCCTCAGGCAGAGGGGACATGGGTTGGCCGGCAACAGGTTGCCAATCCTCGGGAATGTGGTAGGAATAAAGAAGGGCGCCGTACTTGAAGGCGATGGGATATTTCTTTGAAGCGTCGCTGTCATCCACACGAATGACCTTAACGGTCGCCTTAAAGGCAATGTCCACCGTGTCACCCGATCTCCATTCGCGGTCGATGCAAATATACCCGTTCTCGGAAAGCGCGGCGGGTGTCTCCTCGCCGTTCAGCGTAAGGGTCACGCCCTCGCTCCATGCGGGAACCTTCAGGTTGAGGGCAAACCTCTTGTCGCATTTGACCACGAAGGACGCGTTGTTTCGGAAGGGATACAGGGTCTTTTCCTCGATGGAAATATCTTTATAATTAAGACTGCACGGGCCGTACGCCATGGCGTAGACGTTGTCCTTTTCATCCCGCAGAAGCATGCCTCGGACAAAGTCGGGAACGATAGCCACCGCGTTTACGGGACAACAGGAAACGGGGTACACGGGGGTATACATCTGTTGGTTGCCGTTGACGTTGGAGGAGATCCGCGTAGCGTATATCTGATTGGGACCGGAAAGATAGGGAATACACCTTTCGTCCTTCTTTCGCGCGCCCTGAGCGCCGTTATAGAAGACCTCCTCCATATAGTCGCCGTACATAGGATTGCCCGTGATAAAGCTTAAAATAGAGTACGCCTGATTGATGGTGGTAAAGCAGCAATATTCGGTCTCGCCGATGGAGCTTACGGGCCCGTTGTATTCGGCGGAGGAAACGGCGCCGCCCGTAAGCTGTATGCTGTGTGCGCGCGCCTTGCGAATAAAGTTTTCAGCCGCTTGCAGATAAATCTCCTTGCCCGTAGCGGAGTAAACGAGGGCGGGAAGCCTCGCGCTCGTGCCAAAGCTCGCGGAATGCATCGTCAGATAGCGGAACTCGTCGCTCAGCATCGCTTTGTAGGATTTTTGATACAGATCGTGTTTGCACTGATACGCAAGATAATCCTCGCAGAACCGAACGAGACGATCGTCTCCTGTGAGATGATAGGTGAATATCATGGATTCAATGATATTCGCACCCGCATAGGAGGTCTTATTGTCACCCGCCCACACCTCGCAAAACCAAAGCATACAGCGATGAACGGCATCCAGCACATCCCGTCTGCCCGTCACCTCGTAAAAGGCAAGCAAAGCCCGCATGCCGCAGTTGGTGCCCCAGGCGTTGAAGTCCTCATAAATATCGGCGTCTTCCTCGAAGTACGTTCCGAGGTACCCGTCGGCGCGCTGATTTTTCAGCATCTTATTTACCCAATCCTCGGCCACAGCTATCATCTCGGGGTCGCCCAACGTATAGGCGTGCGCAATATATCCCGCCCAGTAGTTGCCGGAAATTTCGGCGCCCCAGCCCGATTGATCTCCGCTGCCCCATGCGGGAACGGGTCTTTTGTCTATAAAGGGATAATAGATCATTTCAGGCTCGATCTTGTAAAGATTGCCTGCCATACCCTCCTTGCCGATACGCATTTGATCCCTCAGAAAGCCCTCGGCGCGGATAGAGCCAAGCGGAAAACGGTCAAGCTTTTGATATCTTTTCATGCTTCTTCTCCCTTAAACTGTAAAAGAATGTAACGCATACGCGCAAGTAAAGTATACTCCGACGGATTTATTTTTTCAATACAAATTTGCAACAAAGATGGACAATTCTGATATTTTGTGGTATAATGATAAAGAATTTACATCTCGAAGGAGGATTGCCATGACGTTTTTGGAAGTAGAACTGCTATCGATTCCGAGAATCGTTTTCGCTTATAGCGTTGAGATCTCGAAATATAGCCATTCCTTTCACAATTACAAGCGTTTTTTGGAAATATGCCTGCACGAAACGGGCTTCAGCGAATGTCGGTACGCGGACGGAAGGGTGATCACGGAGCTTCCCGGTATGATCAACACCGTAACTTACTTAGACGACGTGGAATGTGTATCATGCACAAATGAGATCAATCGCCACACGACGGTAGGGGTCAACGTGGATTATTCGGTGACAAAGCACCCATCGGAAGCCGCGTGTGACGTGGATGGGCTGAAGGCGCGCATGAAGGAAAAAAACATCATTCTGATCCCCATCTTTGAGCCCGTCCACGAGATCAGCGACAAAATGGTAAGCATCATCCGTTCGATCGGCGTGCGCTTTTATTCCGACGATCCCGCCGAGAAAATGTCCGCCTTGTCAAAATGGTTTGCGCTGACGACCCTGCTAAGCGATTACGTGTTAAAAAGGCTGGACAACGCGGGCTCGGCGCTCCCCCCCTCGGAGCATATGTACGCCTTGAAGGTGGAACGCTTTATTCGAGAGAATTACGCGAGAAAGCTTACCCTCGACGAGATCTCGGACAACGTGGAGCTGTCCGTGGGACATCTGCAGCGCGTTTTCCGCCGCGCGAAGGGAATGAGCATTGTGGAATACGTAAACGAATACCGTGTAAAAGCCGCCGCCGAGCTGATGGCAACGCAAGACCTCTCCCTCAAAGACGCCGCCTTAAACGTGGGGATATCCGACCCCGCGTACATGAGCCGTCTTTTCAAAAAGGTCACGGGCATGAGCTGCAGGGAATACCGACGGCAAAAAAGCAAATTTTGAATCGCAGACACGCAAAAAGGGAAACGCCACTCTTCGCGCGATGATTCCTACCATCCTTCGGTTCAAATAGAGAAAAAAGAACTCGGGTTTCTTGCAAAAACCGAGTTCTTTTCGCTTTTTGAACCCAAAAGCGGTATATCGTCTCTTTTCTTAACGAGACAACCTCTTTTGGCTTTTATAGGATAAAACGCGACGATTGATAAAATTCAATTTTTACTTGCCACAATCGAAAGGATTTTATCCATACATGCCGCTTCCGCGATAAATCAGCCCTTGCTTTATGTTTTTCCCTCCGATATCACGAACGTTAAGCACCCCATCGATCTTTATGAAACGTATCGCGTTATCCTTGGTACAAAAGCAACGAGCCGCGCCTCCGTTCACCCTCCAATAATACGTTTTTGCCACCTTAAGGTTGTCAATTTCGCAAAACGAAGCATGGCAGTTAACAGAATACGCATTTGTAAAATCAGCATTTTCCGACAACTCAAAAAGACCGCCCTCCGCTCCGCTCAGTCGGCAGACCAAATGCTTATCAGCCTCAATGTTGCTGCTTGGAACAAAGCAGAGAAAGCCAAACAAAAAACCACCCATTCGGGTGGTTTTTTGTTTGGGCTCATAAGATAAAAATGAAACTTAATAAAATAAAGATTTGCGAATCAAATCAACCTTTACAAAATAGCAGGTTAGTTTTTATACCGCATGCAAAAAGCTTTTATTCTATCTATTGCCTGCAACAATTTGTCTTTTTCTGCGGTATAAGCCACGCGCATAAACCCTTCCCCACATTCACCGAATGCGCTACCGGGCGTACATACAACCTTTGCTTCGTCTAATAGTTTATTGCAAAATGTTACGTCATCCATGCCAAAGCTATTGATATCGGGAAACAAATAAAACGCGCCCTTAGGATTGTTTCTTTTTATTCCCTCTATACCGTCAAAGCCTTTCATTACAAGTTCTCTGCGCGAAGCGCATACGGCAATCTTACGACACAGCAAAACAGCCCCCGGCCATTCGGGCGAGGGGCGCACCTTGCGCCAAGGCTGTCTTTCGGGGACAGCCGCTTCTGTTTTATCATATCACAAAGAGCTTGTCGTGTCAAGACGAAACGATCACTCCGCATGATAAAAAATCCAAGTCCGAAGACTTGGATTTTTTGTTTATATGACATTTAAATAAAGCTTTTGACTCAGCCTCATTTTTAGCGAATGATAAATATATTCTACTTGCACTCAGTTTCCGATGCCCTCAGACGTGGTTCGGTATTCATCGGGAATAGTCGGTGTTTGGAATACGGCTTTTGCCGCTGCCCCGCGAAGCTTGGTGGCATTTGCCGCGCTCAGGATGCCATTGAAGCTAACCGTGCTTGGATCCGTATCAAAAATCTTAGCGAAGAGTGTTGCCGCCGCAAGATAACTGCCTTCATAAGTAGGATGAGATTTATCGGAGTTGTAAAGATCGATTCCGCTTTCTCCAGTATAAATATCATAAAAGGCAAGTCCTACGTGAGCCACGGGAATATCCAACTCTCTTCCGATTGCCGCATACGCCGCCGCCAACTTCCAGGTCAGGCTCTCATTGGTCCATCCGTTATCGGTCAGCGTACTGCTTCCCGTTTCCCGTCCCCAAGTAGCATATAGGATCGGCGTTGCCCCGCTTTGACGAATCCGTTCGGCAAGATTACGCACTGCCGCAAAGAAATCAGCTGCTGCAGTGGCAGGTCTGATACTCTGCTCCTGTAAAATCACGTAATCGTATTTTTTTGTTCCTGTCAAAGCTTTTTCCACCTGCGCGCCGTAGGTATCATTTGGATCTGCCATTTTCGCAAGGGTGTGTGCTCCTTTGGTAATCGAGGTAACCTCCACATC
Source organism: Eubacteriales bacterium (assembly GCA_045644045.1). GTDB lineage: Bacteria > Bacillota > Clostridia > Oscillospirales > CAG-272 > UBA1740. Next base: position 306 of record JAZRGD010000006.1, on the reverse strand, counting down.
ATACCCCGCTTCCCTTGCAAGCTTCTCAAAAATTGCAGTAGGCATATCATTATAATAGGTATAACTGTTTCCAATAAATAAAATAGAATATGTGCGTTTCATCTCTTCTTCATTCTCTTTGTCATTCTCTTTGTCATTCTCTTCTTCATTCTCTTCTTCATTCTCTTTGTCATTCTCTTTGTCATTCACTTCTTCATTCTCTTTGTCATTCTCTTTGTCATTCTCTTTGTCATTCTCTTTGTCATTCACTTCTTCATTCTCTTTGTCATTCTCTTTGTCATTCTCTTTGTCATTCACTTCTTCATT
>JAZRGD010000005.1:0-17858 GCA_045644045.1 Eubacteriales bacterium | reverse complement strand
GGTGCAAAGCACGTTAAAGATGGAATGGGTCACAGCGATCCCGAAATGAGTGGCCGAGGCGTCGATGATGGCAGGCCTTAAGACGGCGGACAGAATGCTGAACACCGACAGCCATACGACGGTGCCGATCACGTTAAAGCTGAGATGCACGATCGCGGCGCGCTTGGCGTTCTTGTTCGTGCCAAAGGAGGACAGCAGTGCGGTTACGCAGGTGCCGATGTTTTGACCCATGATGATGGGAATGGCCGCGCCATAGGTTACCTGACCCGTAGCGGAGAGCGCTTGCAGGATACCCACGGAGGCGGAGCTGGATTGAATGATGCCGGTCAGCACCGCGCCCACCAAAACGCCGAGAATGGGGTTTTGGAACATCAAGAACAGGTCGCGGAAGGCGGGCATATCGGCAAGACCGGATACGGCACTTGACATGGCGTTCATACCGAACATCAGCGTAGCAAAGCCTAAGAGAATGGTACCGGTATCCTTTTTCTTGGAGGATTTGAAAAACATGACCAGCACGGTGCCGATTAAGGCAAGGACAGGCGTGAAGGAGGTAGGCTTCAGTAGCTTTAAGAAGAGACTGTCGCCTGAAATGCCCCCAAGACTGAGGAGCCAGGCGGTGACGGTGGTGCCGATATTGGCACCCATGATCACGCCGATGGATTGGCGCAGGGTCATAATACCCGAGTTTACAAAGCCAACCACCATAACCGTCGTGGCGGAGGAGCTTTGGATGACGGCAGTCACACCGAGGCCTGTCAAAAAGCCTCTCAGTCTACTGCCTGTCAGCTTGCCGAGCAAAGTCTTAAGACTGCCTCCGGCGCGACGTTCCAAGCCGTCGCTCATCACGCTCATGCCGAATAAAAACAAACAAAGACCGCCAATTAAGGAGAGTGCGTCAAAAAAAGTCATAACCGTTCCTTTCGTTTTTTCATTCCTTGTTTTTTTGTTTCCGAGACTATATTCATTATAGCGCGAGTATGTAAAGCCTGAAACAGGGAACGGTTAAAATCTTTGTGAGGGAAAGGTTAAATCTGCGCAAAAAAAGACGGTTTCCCGTCTTTTTTGATTTGCGCTTATGAAGGTGGGCCTTGGGTATCTATTCAAGAATGTTGGTGGTTATGAAATCTACGCCTATTTGCGCGAGCCTTTCACCGTCATCAGGTGAGTCAACCGTCCAACAGTTGACCTTTAGACCTGCCGCGTGCATCTGTTTTACGTTTTCTTCGTTGAGGACGGTATGAACTGCATCAACATCAATTCTTGCCCCGGAGAGCTTTTCAATCAACCCCTCCGTAATCTGTGAAAACAAGTACTGTACCGATTGCTCAGGCAGCAGGCTTCTGATTTTTTCAAGATTCTCGTAGCAGAAGGAGATAAACGTTACGCTGTCAAGGTAGTCAAGCTCTTGAATAATGGCGACAAGTCTTGAAATCTCATCGTCGGTAAAATGGGATTTCAATTCGAGGACACAATGCTTTTCGTATTTTTTGCAGATGTTTATATAGTTTTCCAGTGTACAGGGGCGCAGGTCGGCGCGATCTTTTGTGCCGTCCTTGTCAAATAAAACGATATTTTGCAAAACGGCGAGGGAGACCTCTTCTACCGGTATGCTTTCACCCGATACGCGAAGAAGACTTTCGTCGTGGCAGACCACAAAGCGACCGTCCGCCGTTCTGTGTATATCGGTCTCAATACCGTAGTACGAGCGATTGCCCGCGGCAACGAATGCCGCGTTTGTGTTCTCCCGTTCGATTCCGGATAGACCTCTGTGCGCGATCACACGCACGCTTCCTTTTTTGAATTTTTTGGTATTCATTGCTTTTCTCCTATTATAGTAGATGGATCGGGAATGTAATTATACGCTCTAAATTATCCTTTAAAACACACGGGATTTAGTTCGGCTTTTTTTGTGGAAAAGCTCAGGAGTCCTCGCCGTAGCGGGTGCGGAGCATTTGCCGCATGACCTTGATGGCAAAGGCCGCCTCTTCTTTTTCGAAGCCTGCTCCGAAATGCTGCAAAGCAATCTCCATATTATACCAGCCTTGGTAGCCGATCTCGTCAAGGGCGTCGAACAGATCCTTCCAGTCGATACAGCCCGTGCCGGGGATCTTGTGCTGATCGGTATAGGTATCGTTGTCGTTGAGGTGCAGAGTGGTGATGTTGCTCCCCAGCATACGAATGGTGTCGGGTGCGGAGGGGTTTCCGAAGCGGGTGGCCTTGTTGGTGTGACCGGGGTCCATGCAGATCTTGAAATGATCCGCAAAATCTTCCGCGCAGGCCACCTTGTTGTAGCCCATGATAAACTCGCGGATATCGCCGAAGAAGTCTACGCAGCCCTTTCCCGTGGCGTCGCCAAAGGTTTCAGTGTTGATGATGATGCCATGCTCCTTGGCAAACGGCAAAATACGAGTGTACATATCGTAGTTAAGCTTGTGCATCAGGGCGCGCGGGGTGCTGGGATCCATAAAGATGGTGGTAGTCGTGTGCATGACACAGTGCTTCGCCCCCAAAGCCTTAGTGGCGAGGATATCCAGCTTTGCGTCTTCCACAAGGCGGTCATCCTCCTCCTTTATGTTCTTGAAGCCGTTGATGCGACCGTGGGTTTGGGCGATCTCGATACCCAAAGCATCGGCGTGCCTTTTGACCTCGCTGAAATATTCTACCACGGCGTCTGCGCCCTTGGCGTAAATATTGTCCTTGTCTGCGGAGGAAAAATGACCGCAAAGCGTCAGGTCTACGCCGTCAGCTCCAATCTCCTTTGCCGCATCGAGGGCACCCATCTCACCGTACAGCGTTTGAAAACGCCCGATACAAATACTGACTTTTCTTTTCATAAGGTCTATCTCCTTTGTTATAATTCCCAAAGCTCTTTTTTGCCCGTAGAGACGGCGGCGGCACCTGCCGACAGCGCGGCAATGATCTCTTCCTTTTCTTCCAGAAGACCGCCCGCAATAATGGGAACGGCCACCTTGGCGGAGAGCCGCTTTAAGGTCTTGGTGGCAATACCCGGCATGATCTCGATCATATCGGGGTGAGAGGCGCGGATGGAGGTCAGCGCCGTATCCACCGAGCGTGAGTCGATCATAAAGAAGCGTTGAACGCAGGCGATCCCTTCCTCCTTCGCCGTCTTGATGAGAGAGGAGCGTGTGGAGATGATGCCGTCAAACCCGCAGCTCTTTACGTATCGAACACCGTATTCGTCCTTACCGATGCCATCGGCGAGATCAATGTGTAAAAACAGGTGTTTGTCTGCCTTGTGCGCCATTTCGACCACCTCGGCAAAGGAGGCGAGATCGGTCGATAGCAGAAAGATCACCTTGCAAGGGGAGGCACAGGCCGCCGCAAGACTTTCCCTGTCTCGCACGGCGGCAATAATGGGATGCTCATCAAATAGCACGGCTCGTCCTCCTTTTCTTACAGTGTGGCGGCGTCGTCAGCCGCTACGATGGAAACACCCGTTCCCGCTACGTTTTCAAGCACCACGTCGCCAAGCCGGGTCTCGTCCGAAACGGTCAGGTCGTGAATTTCCGTCATGGCCTCGCCTAAGGCATCCTTGGGAATGGGGGCGGCGGTCTTGATGGGGAGCAGCTTGCCGCTTGCGGTCATAACGGTGCTGGTCAGGGTACGGGTGGGGGCGGTGCATTCCGTTTCGGCATACACAGCACCTCTCTTGCAGGTGTGACCCGTCACAGACATAAATTTTCCGTTATCATCCAAGGCGGCGATCAGCTCGCATCCCTTGGGACAGATAATGCAGGTTAGCTTTCTTTCCATCATTTGCTCACCTCAATTCCTACGGTAAGAGTCTTGCCGTCTGCCTCTTTCAGAAGAGAGGCGGGCAGGGTGACCGTCTCCATCTCGCCCGGTGCCAGCTTTTGCTTCTTTTTGCGAATGACCTGCTTGCCCTCCAAGGAGACGGTCACGTAAGCGTCGCGGAACACATCCGAAACGCGGAAGTAGACCGTTACGTCCTTTTCCTCGGTGACGAGGGAGGGAACGGTGTAGCGCACCTTGCCGTCTGTCTGTAGGGAAACGGAGAGGGAAGCACTCGCCTCGCCATGCAAATACGCCGCCGCGGCACGGCCCGCTATGGCCGCCTCCTCGGAAACGTAGTCCACAAGGTCGTGAACGTGAAGCACGTTGCCACAGGCAAAAATGCCCTCTGCCTCTGTCTGTCTGTTTTGGTCTACCACAGCACCTCCCGTAACACCGCTCAGCGCGATGCCCGCCTCCTTGGTCAGCTCGTTTTCCGGGATGAGGCCACAGGAGAGAAGAAGGGTGTCGCAGGGGATATGCACGGCCGTTTCGGGCTTGGGCCGTCTGTTTTCGTCCACCTCCGCCACGGTCACGCCCGACAGACGCTCCTTGCCGTGGATCTCGGTCACGGTGTGACTGAGCATTAGGGGAATGTTAAAGTCGTTTAAGCATTGCTCGATATTGCGCGCAAGGCCGCCCGAATAGGGAAGCAGCTCCACCACCGCCTCTACCTTAGCACCCTCTAAGGTCATACGGCGCGCCATGATCAGCCCGATGTCACCCGAGCCCAAGATCACCACGCGGTGGCCGGGCATATATCCCTTCATATTGACGTATTTTTGCGCCGTTCCCGCCGTGAACACGCCTGCGGGACGGGTGGAGGCAATGTTCAGCGCGCCTGCGGGACGCTCACGACAGCCCATGGCTAAAATGATGGCACCCGCCTCTACGGTGAACAGACCGTATTCCTCGTTCATGGCGGTGACCTGCTTGTCACGGGTCACGGACATGACCATGGTGCTTGTCATATAGGGGATCTTTCTTTCCTTTACCATATCCGCGTAGCGGTGGGCGTATTCGGGCCCCGTCAGCTCCTCGCCAAAGCGATGCAGACCGAAGCCGTTGTGAATGCATTGCTGCAAAATGCCGCCGAGACGGGAGTCACGCTCAAGGATGAGAATATCCGTCACCCCCGCGTCGTGGGCGGCGACAGCAGCACTGAGACCTGCGGGGCCGCCGCCGATGATGACCAGCTCGTATTTATTTTTCATGGCTGTGGCCTCCCTTCGTCCGTCCGTAGTTGATGCGCGAGACACCGCCGCATTTGGTTACCTCGTCATAAGCGATGCCCAATTCCTTTGCCAACAGCTCCACGATATAGGGGGAGCAAAAGCCGCCTTGGCATCTGCCCATCTGGGCGCGGGTGCGGCGCTTCACACCGTCAAGATCGGAGGGGCGGGGATTCGCGCGGATGGCGGCGACGATCTCTCCCTCACTGACACCCTCGCAACGGCAAATGATGCGCGCGTAGCGGCTGTCTTTTTTGATGACCTCGTTCTTTTCCTCCGCCGTCATATGGCGGAAGGCGTGAAGGGAGGCGCGGGTGGTCACCGCGTCCTTTTTGGGTGTCAGTACGACACCCGCCTTTGCCATCAGCTCCGCCACGTATTCGGCAATGGCGGGAGAGGCGGAAAGACCGGGGCTCTCGATTCCTGCCACGTTGTAAAATCCTTTTTTGGGAGTATCAATGATAAAGTCGCCGGTGCTTCCCACCGCACGCAGACCGGCAAAGGAAGTGATGCTCTTGCCGTTCGGGATGCTCTTTACCTGTTCCTTGGCGAGGGTCATTACCGTGGCGAGTCCTGCGGCGGTGGTGCGCTTGTCGTCCTTATCCTCGGTGTCCTCGGCGGTGGGGCCCACCAACAGGTTGCCGTCAACGGTGGGGGTAACAAGAACACCCTTACCCATCCTCGTGGGACAGCGGAATACCGTCTTGTCGCAAATGCTTCCGCATTCTTTGTCAAGAAGCATATATTCGCCCCGTCTGGGATGAATGGTAAAGCTCTCGTCTCCCACCATACGGGCGATCTCGTCGGCGTAAACGCCGGCGCAGTTGATTACGCTCGCGCCTTCGACTCTGCGGCCGTCAGCAGACAGAACGGTGTAGCCGCCCTCCGTCTCCTCGATGGCGGTCACGGCGAAGCCCGTGAGGAGCGACGCGCCGTTGTCCATGGCGTTTCCGATGGCGGCCATGGCCAGCTCGTAGGGGCACACGATGGCACCCGTGGGCGCGTAAAGACCGCAGGTGACACCCTCGCCAATGCCGCTCTCGACCTTTAGCAATGCCTCGCGACTAAGAACGGCAAGACCCTGTACGCCGTTTCTCTCGCCTCTCTCCTTGAGGCTCGTTAAGTGCGCCCTGTCCTCCTCGGAAAAGCCCACGACGATGGAGCCGTTGCGACGGTAAGAAACGCCGAGGCTACGTGCTACCTCCTCCATCATTTCCGCGCCGCGCACGTTAAGACGGGCCTTTAAGGTACCCTCCGCGGCATCAAAGCCCGCGTGTACGATGGCACTGTTGGCGCGGGTGGCTCCCATTGCCACGTCGTTTTCTTTTTCTACGACGGTAACGGAAAGGCTCATGAGGGCAAGGTGTCTTGCGATCATGCCGCCAACGACTCCGCCACCGATGATAATGACATCCGACATATCTTCTCCTTTTGCAAAAAAAAGAGCGCACGAAAAGAAAGGTGCTTTCGCCCCCTCCCTTCGTGCGTCTCACAATCTCTGCACTTATTATTACCCCATTATTGTAGCATAAAAACCAAAAAAAGTCAAGAGATTTATTGAATTTATTAAAAATGTAATAAATCCCTTATTCCGCCGTTTCCTCGACCATGACGGTCTCGGCCATGGGGGCGTTTTCCTTGATGCTTTCGATGCCGTCAAGAGCACTTTGCTTGGCGGAGTAGCCTTGGGAGGCACAGATGATCTCGCCGTTGGATGCCTTCAGACGGAAGCGGAAGCGCTCCTCACGGTCAAGAAACAGCTCGTAGCGAGGGTGTAAAATATCCGATTCCCCCTGAGTCAGGTCGGCAATGGGGGCGGCGGCATTTTCCTTGATGCTCTCAATGCCACCCTTGCAGTTGTGAAGGGCGGTATAGGTCTCCGAGGTGGCAATGACGCGACCGTTGGTGGCGTACAGGTTAAACATATATTCGCCGTTTTTTGCGATCTTGATCTCAAATTTTGCGCTCATGGTCAGTCTCCTTTTTTTGTTTATTACAGTATATCACACCTCGGAGAAAAAAGCAAGACCGTGACCCTGTAAATAAAGAAAAAACATTTTGAAAAAAATGAGAAAATCTCCCTCATGTTTCTTGACTGCTGAACGAAAGTGTGATAAAATGTTTGAGTATGCTCGGATAGATTAGATTACGATAATTTAGAAAAGAAAGGAAATATCCTCTCGTGAAGAACGGTTCAATGCTGAAAACCATCGCCTCTGCCGTCAGGGAGTTCAAGGGGAAATCGGTCGCCAGTGCCGTCTTTGTGGCACTTGAGGTGGTGATGGAATGTATCATTCCCTTCGTCGCCGCGAGCTTGATCGCCGAGATCGAGGGCGGCTGCTCCTTGCCCACCATCGTGCGCTACGGTCTCACGCTTATTTTACTTGCCTGCGTATCCTTGACCTTCGGCACCTTTTCGGGCAGGACCTGTGCCACCGCCTCCTGCGGCTTTGCCCGTAACCTGCGCCACGATCTTTTTGCCCGTGTGCAGGAGTTCTCCTTTGAGAACATCGACCGCTTCTCGTCGGCCTCTCTCGTGACCAGGCTGACCACCGACGTGGCTAACGTGCAAATGGCCTATATGATGCTCATTCGTGTGGCCATCCGCGCGCCTCTTATGCTGATCTTTTCCTTTGCCATGGCCTTTATCATGGGTGGAAAAATGGCGTTTATCTTTGTGGTCGTCATTCCGTTCCTCGCCTTTGGCCTGGGGCTCGTGATCAAAAAGGCGATGCCTCGCTTTCGCAGTGTGTTCCGCAAATACGACCGTCTTAACGAGTCCATTGAGGAAAACATCGCGGGAATGCGCGTGGTAAAATCCTTCGTCAGAGAGGAACACGAAAAGAAGAAGTTTGACACCGCCGCCTCCGACGTGTGCGCCGATTTTACCAAGGCGGAAAAGATCGTGGCCTTCAACGGCCCCCTGATGCAGATCTGCCTTTACACGGTCATGCTTTGCACCCTCTATTTCGGTGCCCGTACCATTATTTCCTCCTCGGGTGTCGATTTCAACGTGGGTAAGCTGTCGGCGCTTCTTACCTATGGCTTCCAGATCTTATTCAGCTTAATGATGCTGTCCATGATCTTCGTCATGCTCACCATGGCTGCCGAATCCGCCGAGCGTATCGCGGAGGTTTTGAAGGAGAACAGCACCATCGCCTCCCCTGCGGATGCCGCGCGTGAGGTGTGTGACGGCAGCATAGAGTTCCGTGACGTCTCCTTCCGCTATTCGAAAAAGGCCAGCAGGGACGCCCTTTCCCACGTTGACCTGTCCATCGCTTCGGGTGAGACGGTGGGTATTCTCGGAGGCACGGGCTCTGCCAAGACCACTCTCATTCAGCTTATCAGCCGCTTGTACGACGTGACCGAGGGACAGGTGCTGGTCGGAGGGAAGGACGTGCGCGAGTACGACCTGACGGCCTTGCGCGACGCCGTTTCGGTGGTTTTGCAAAAGAACCTGCTCTTTTCCGGCACCGTAAAGGAAAACCTCCGTTGGGGCAACAAGGAAGCCACCGACGAGGAGCTGATCGCCGCTTGCCGTATGGCGCAGGCGCACGACTTCGTTTCGGCTATGCCCGACGGGTATGATACTTATATCGAGCAGGGCGGCACCAACGTGTCGGGCGGACAAAAGCAACGCCTTTGCATTGCCCGCGCATTGCTCAAAAAGCCCAAGGTGCTTATTCTCGATGACTCTACCAGCGCGGTAGATACCAAAACGGACGCGCTCATTCGCCGCGCCTTTGCCGAGTACATTCCCGATACCACCAAGATCATCATCGCACAGCGCGTGGCCTCGGTGGTGGAGGCGGATAAGATCGTCATTATGGAGGGCGGTCGGATCTCCGCCGTCGGTAACCACGAGACGCTTTTGCGCGAATGCGCCGTTTACAGGGATATTTACGAATCCCAAAGCAACACCGCCGCTTCGGAGGGAGGTGAGGCAAATGTCTGAAAAGAAAATGCCCCTCGGTCGTCCTAAGGCAAGAAAGGGGACGGTCCTGCGTGTCTTAAAGACCCTTTACGGCTTCTTCCCGGGGAAAATGACCCTCATCACCCTTTGCATCATCTTCAGTGCCGCCGTGTCTGCTGTCCCCCCGATCTTCTTGCAAAAGGTCATCGCCTTGATCGAGACACACCAGACGGGAAGCAGCTTCACCGCCGCCGCAAAGGAGCTTTTGCCTCTCTTGGCGGTTCTCGGCAGTCTCTATCTCGTGGCACTTCTCGCCAACTTCGCCTATAACAGAATGATGGCGATCGTGACCCAAAGACTGCTTTACCGCTTGAGAGGGAAGATGTTCGACGGGATGCAAGACCTTCCCATCCGTTATTTCGATACCCGAAAGAACGGCGACGTGATGTCCTACTACACCAACGACATCGACACCCTTCGTGAGATGGTCTCTCGCAGCTTTCCTCAGGTGCTAAACTCCGCCGTGATCCTCCTCACCCTCTTTGCCGTGATGATCTATTACTGCGCTTGGCTTGCCGCCGCCGTGGTATGCGGCGTTCTGCTGATGACCGTCTTTGCCAAAAAGATCGGCGGAGGCAGTGCCAAGTATTTCCTTCGTCAGCAGATCGCCATCGGTAAGACCGAGGGATATATCCAAGAGATGATGAACGGTCAAAAGGTGGTCAAGGTCTTCTGCCACGAGGAGGAGAGCCTTTCGGGCTTCGACCGCATCAACGACGGCCTCTTTGCCGATGCGGAAAAGGCCAACAAATACGCCAATACTCTCATGCCCATCCTCAACAATATCGGCAACATTCTCTATGCCCTGATCGCCATTTTCGGCGGCGTGCTGATGGTGGCAAGAGTGCCCAATCTCAGCATTTCCGGTATGGCCATCGGCATCAGCGTCATCGTGCCCTTCCTCAATATGACCAAGCAGTTTTCGGGCAACGTGAGCCAGCTGTCCCAGCAGATCAACGCCATCGTGATGGGTCTCGCGGGCGCGGATCGCCTCTTCTCCCTGATCGACGAGGCACCCGAGACCGACGAGGGCTACGTGACGCTGGTCAACGCCCGTGAGGACGAAAACGGCGCGCTGACCGAGTGCGCCGAGCGCACGGGCATTTGGGCTTGGAAGCATCCCCATTCCGCCGACGGAAGCGTGACCTACACCCGCTTGAGGGGCGACGTGCGCTTCTTTGACGTGGACTTTGGCTATACCCCCGAAAAGACGGTCTTGCACGATGTCAGCATTTATGCCGAGCCGGGACAAAAGGTGGCCTTCGTGGGTGCTACGGGCGCGGGAAAGACCACCGTCACCAACCTGATCAACCGCTTCTACGACATTGCGGACGGTAAGATCCGCTACGACGGCATCAACATCAACAAGATCAAAAAGGCCGACCTTCGCCGCTCCCTCGGCATCGTGCTTCAGGACACCTGCCTCTTTACGGGAACGGTTATGGAGAACATCCGCTACGGCCGTCTCGACGCCACCGACGAGGAATGCGTAAAGGCGGCGGAGCTGGCAGGCGCGCACGACTTCGTGACACGGTTGCCCGACGGCTATAACACCATGCTGACAGGCGGCGGTGCCAACCTCTCCCAAGGACAAAGACAGCTGCTTGCCATTGCCCGTGCCGCCGTGGCCGATCCGCCCGTGATGATCATGGACGAGGCCACCTCCTCCATCGACACCCACACCGAGGCCATCGTACAAAGGGGAATGGACAACTTAATGAAGGGCAGAACGGTGTTCGTCATTGCCCACCGTCTCTCCACCGTCCGCAACTCCGACGTCATTATGGTGCTTGAGCAGGGCAGGATCATCGAGAGGGGAAGCCACGAAAAGCTGATCGCCGAGCGCGGCAAATACTATCAGCTTTATACCGGTGCCTTCGAGCTGGAATAAACCGAAAAATATTTTTTCAAAACCTATTGCAAAATTTCTAAATATGGTGTATACTACCTACAAGCGAACGTTGAAGAAAGAAAAATTTTGTCCTCCTCTACAGAGAGCCGACGGTTGGTGCAAGTCGGTGAGCAGGGCAAAAGGCTTCCGCTTTCCGAGTTCCTCACGATGAGTGAGAGTGACGCTCTGCCAAGCGTTAAGAGAGGTTGTTTCAAACAACAATATGGGTGGTACCGCGGAGCTTCTTCGTCCCATACGAGGAAGCTCCTTTTATATTTTAATTACAAAATGCCGCTTGCGGCACAGGAGGACAAAGATATGTTAGACATGAAGTTTTTGAGAGAGAACCCCGAGCTGGTCAAGGAGAACATCAAAAAGAAGTTCCAAGACGGTAAGCTCCCTCTCGTGGATCAGGTCATTGCCTTGGACGCTGAGTTCCGCGCCTTGAAGAAGGAAGGGGACGAGCTGCGCGCCAGCCGTAACCAGCTTTCGAAGCAGATCGGTGCTCTGATGGGTCAGGGCAAGCGCGAGGAGGCCGAGGCTGTTAAAAAGCAGGTCACCGAGAATGCAGCCCGTCTTGCCGCAGGCGAAGCGAAATGCGCCGAGCTTGAAGAAGAGATCAAGCGTATTATGATGACCATTCCCAACATCATCGATCCCAGCGTTCCCATCGGTAAGGACGACAGCGAGAACGTGGAGGTACAGAAGTACGGTGAGCCTTTTACCCCTGCCTTCGAGGTGCCTTACCACACCGATATTATGGAACGCTTTGACGGCATCGACTTAGATTCCGCGCGCCGCGTGGCGGGAAACGGCTTCTATTACCTGATGGGCGACATCGCTCGCTTGCACTCCGCCGTGATCTCCTACGCCCGTGATTTTATGATCGATCGCGGCTTCACCTATTGCATTCCTCCCTTTATGATCCGCTCCGACGTGGTGACGGGCGTTATGTCCTTCGCCGAAATGGATGCCATGATGTACAAGATCGAGGGCGAGGACCTGTATCTTATCGGTACCTCCGAGCATTCCATGATCGGTAAGTTTATCGACCGCATCGTGCCCGAGAAGGAGCTGCCCTACACCCTCACCAGCTACTCCCCCTGCTTCCGTAAGGAAAAGGGCGCGCACGGCATCGAGGAGAGAGGTGTTTACCGCATCCATCAGTTCGAAAAGCAGGAAATGATCGTGGTCTGCAAGCCCGAGGAGTCTCCTCTGTGGTTTGATAAGCTGTGGCAGAACACCGTTGACCTCTTCCGCTCTCTGGACATCCCCGTCCGCACCCTTGAGTGCTGCTCGGGCGACCTTGCTGACCTGAAGGTCAAGTCGGTGGACGTGGAGGCCTGGTCTCCCAGACAGCAGAAGTATTTTGAGGTGGGCTCCTGCTCTAACCTGGGTGACGCCCAGGCGCGCCGTCTGCGTATCAGAGTAAAGGGCGAAAACGGCAACTATCTGGCCCATACGCTCAACAATACCGTGGTAGCCCCTCCCCGTATGCTCATCGCCTTCCTTGAGAACAACCTGAACGAGGACGGCTCCGTGAACATCCCCGTTGCCCTCCGTCCCTACATGGGCGGCAAGGAAAAGCTGATCCCCAAAAAGTAATATCGCGTCTCCTCCCCCCGTCGTGTTGCCCTGATCGGTGAATACACTAAGAGGGAGGAGATTTTTTGTTAAAAATTTCCTTCCAACCCCATTGCAAAATTTTGGAAGAAATGATATAATATATAAGAGATATTGTTTTTAAAGCAGAAAGGAGCCCTTTATGAATATTTGTGTATACGGAGCCGCAGGAAGCGGCATAGACGAAAAGTTCTTCCGTTCTGCGGAGGAGCTTGGTAAAAAAATGGCGGAGCGCGGGCATTCCCTCGTTTTCGGCGGTGGAAGCACCGGCGTGATGGGAAGCACCGTCAAGGGCATCTTGGACGAGGGCGGCACGGCCATCGGCGTTGCCCCTCACTTTTTCCGCGAGAGAAGGGTGCTGGAGGAAAACTGCACCAAAATGTATTTTACCGACACCATGAGAGAAAGAAAGCTTCTTCTTGAGGAGCTGTCGGATGCCTTCGTGGTCGCCCCCGGCGGCGTTGGCACCATGGATGAGTTTTTTGAGATCCTTACCTTAAAGCAGCTTGGCAGACACGCCAAGCCCATCGTCATCTGGAACGTCCATGGGTATTATAACACGCTGCTCACGCTTCTTGAAGAAATGAAAAGCGCTAACTTTATTTATGGGGACACGCTCTCCCTCTTCCGTGTTTTCGATAAAGTGGACGAGATGCTTGCCTTCCTTGAGGATGACGGTGACCCCTCCAACGACGTGACATTCCACTAAAGCACAAAAGACAGAAAGAGTATACAGACGGATGGCTAAAAAGAAAGAAGAAGCATACAACGAACAAAGTATCCGCTCCTTGAAGGGTGCGGACCGCGTCAGAAAACGCCCCGCAGTCATCTTCGGCTCGGACGGCCTGGAGGGCTGTCAGCACACCTTCCTTGAGATCCTCGCCAACTCGGTAGACGAGGCGAGAGAGGGGTATGGCGACCGCATCCTCACCACCGTAAGGAAGAACAGAGAGATCTCGGTGGAGGATTTCGGCCGCGGCGTTCCCCTCGGCTACAATGAAAAAGAGGAAAGATACAACTGGGAGCTGATCTTCTGCGAGCTTTACGCGGGCGGAAAGTACGACAACAACAGCGAGTCAGGGGCATACGAGTATTCCCTCGGCCTCAACGGCCTCGGTGCCTGTGCCACCCAGTATTCCTCGGAATATATGCAGGTGGCCTCCTTCAACGGCAAGCAGGTCTCCGAGATGCGCTTTGTCAAGGGCGAGCCGGTGGGCGAGCTTTCCACGCGCGACATTGAAAAGACCGACAAAAAGAAAACGGGCACCGTCATCACCTGGAAGCCCGACCTTGATGTCTTTACCGACATTGCGATCCCCAAGGAGTTCTTTGAAAGCACCCTGCGCCGTCAGGCGGTGGTCAATGCGGGTATCCGCTTCCACCTCCGCTTTGAGACGGACGAGGGGTATGAGGAGAGCGAATACTACTACGAAAAGGGAATTGGCGACTATATCCGTGAGATCACCGACGGCAACGCCATGACCGAGCCTGTCGTCTTTTCTATGGAGACCAAGGGACGTGACCGTGACGATAAGCCCGAATATAAGCTGAAGGCGGAAGTGGCGTTCTGTGTCTCCAAGACCACCAACACCACCGAGTATTACCACAACTCCAGCTTTCTTGAGCACGGAGGCTCGCCCGATAAGGCGGTGCGTACCGCCTTCGTTTACGCCCTTGACCGCTTCATCAAGGCGCAAGGGAAGTACAACAAAAACGAGGACAAGATCACCTTTGCCGATATTGCGGAAAATCTGGTGGTCATCGTCAACAGCGCTTCTACCCAGACCTCCTACGAGAACCAGACCAAAAAGGCCATCACCAACGTGTTTATTACCCGTGCCTTGACGGATTTCTTGAAGCAAAAGCTTGAGATCTATTTTACCGAAAATTCCACCGCCGCCACCACCTTTGCGACGCAGGTGCTGATCTCCAAGCGTAGCCGCGAGAAGGCGGAGGCTACTAAGATCGACACCGCCGCCATTCTGTCCAAGAACGGCACCGATCTTGCCCGCAATGTGGAAAAGTTCGTGGCCTGCCGCAGCAAGGACAAGAACGTGCGTGAGCTGTATATCGTTGAGGGTGACTCGGCTATGTCCTCCTGTAAGCTGGGAAGAAACGCCGAGTTCCAAGCCATCATTCCCGTCAGAGGTAAAACGCTGAACTGCTTAAAGAGCAGCTACGCCCGCATTTTTGAAAGCCCCATCATCACCGACCTTTTGCGCGTCATCGGCTGCGGTGTGGAGATCACCGACCGCAAGGAGGACAAGGGAGGAGGGAAGACCCGCTCCGAGCTTGGTAACTTCGATTTCGAATGACTCAACTGGAGCAAGATCATTATCTGTACCGATGCGGGTGAGGACGGCTTTCAGGTCCGTACCCTGATCCTCACCCTGTTTTACAGACTCCTGCCTACTCTCATTGAGCGCGGCAAGATCTATATCGCCGAGTCGCCCCTCTTTGAGATCACCGCGAAGGATGAGACCTACTTCGCCTACAACGAGGCGGAAAAGACCGAGATCCTCGCAAAGCTTGGCAATACGAAATACACCCTCCAACGCTCCAAGGGTCTTGGTGAGAACGAGCCCGATATGATGTGGAAGACCACCATGAACCCCGCCTCACGCCGTCTTATCGCCGTCACACCCACCGACGCGGAGGCCACCGCCGTGATGTTTGAGACCCTGCTTGGCGACGCCATCGAAGACCGCAAACGCTTCATCACGGAAAACGCGCACCGCTACATTCAGGACGCGGACTTTTAAAAAGTATTAAAAAACAAGTGTATACAGAAAGGCAATTTCCATGAAAAGTTTAGTGAAAAGCAATCGCTTTGAGGGTGTAAAGGGCCCTCTTCTCACCATCGTGATGGACGGTGTGGGTCTCGCGCCTGACACGGGTGCCAATGCCGTTAAGCTGGCACACACCCCCACCCTTGACCGCCTTCTCGCGGATTACCCCATGATCCCCCTCCGTGCCCACGGCACCGCCGTAGGCCTCCCCTCCGACGACGATATGGGCAACTCCGAGGTAGGACACAACGCCCTCGGCGCGGGTCAGGTGTTTGCGCAGGGCGCAAAGCTGGTCTCCTCCTCCATCGAAAGCGGCAAGATGTTTGCCTCCGCCGCCTGGCGCGAGATCGTAGAGGGCGCGAAGGACGGCACCCTCCATTTCCTCGGTCTTTTCTCCGACGGCAACGTTCACTCCCACATTGATCACCTGAAGGCGATGCTGGCGCAGGCCAAGAAGGAAGGACTTGCCCGTGTGCGCGTGCACATCCTGATCGACGGCCGCGACGTAGGCGAGACCTCCGCTCTTGATTACATTCTGCCCTTCGAGGAATATCTTAACACCCTCCGCTCCGATGACTTTGATATTATGATCGCCTCGGGCGGCGGCCGTATGAAGATCACCATGGACCGTTATGAGGCCAACTGGAAGATGGTAGAGGATGGCTGGCACACCCACGTTCTGGGCGAGGGCAGACAGTTTGCTTCCGCCGAAGAGGCGGTGGTCACCTATCGCAAGGAGCTGGGCGTTATCGACCAGGATCTGCCTCCCTTCGTCATTGCCAAGGACGGCAAGCCCGTTGGCACGGTAGAGGATGGCGACAGCGTGGTGTTCTTTAACTTCCGTGGAGACCGCTCCATCGAGATCTCTAAGACCTTCGAGGGCGGCGCGGACTTCGCGGCCTTTGATCGCGTGCGCGTGCCCAAGGTCACCTATGCGGGTATGCTGGAATATGACGGCGATGCGCATATCCCCTCTCGCTACCTTGTTTCTCCCCCTGAGATCACCTGCACCTCGGGCGAGTATTTCTGCAATGTGGGTATTGCCCAATACGCCATCTCCGAAACGCAAAAGTACGGTCACGTGACCTACTTCTGGAACGGAAACCGTTCGGGCAAGTTCTCCGAGGAGCTGGAGACCTACGTAGAAATCCCCTCTGACGTAGTACCCTTTGAGGAGCGTCCTTGGATGAAGTGCGCCGAGATCACCGATGCTCTCATTGAGGCTCTCCGTAGCGGCAAATACCGCTATCTCCGCGTGAATTTGCCCAACGGTGATATGGTAGGCCACACGGGCATCCTTCTGGCCACAGAGTGTAGCATGGAAGCCTTGGATCTGCAGCTCGCTCGCATCCTGAAGGTGGTGGATGAGCTGGAAGGCGCTGCCATCATCACCGCCGACCACGGCAACGCCGACGAAATGGCGGAGATCGACAAGAAGACGGGCGCGCCCAAGACCGACAAGGAGGGCAAGCTGAAAGCAAAGACCAGTCACACCCTCAACAAGGTGCCTTGCATCGTCTACGATAACTTTACCGCCGATCGCTACGCCTTGAAGGAGGATGACGGCTCCTACGGCCTTTCCGCCGTAGCCGCCACCACCGCGATCCTGCTCGGCTACGAGCCCGCTCCCGAATGGGATGCCGCCGTGATCGAGGTGAAATAATTTACGAAAAGAAGCCGCCTGCTCGGTGTTCACCGAAGCAGGCGGCTTTTCTGTATTAAATTTGTTTTCTTACGTTGATGTATTCGTCCTTGTATTGATAATAGGGGCAATCACGCCTTACACCGTAGCCGTAGGAAAGCATCTCGTCCTCGTCGAGATCCACCTCACAGGCGTAGTCTCCGTAATCCTCGTCGTAAACGAAATGGATGCAGGACTCACAGGCGGCCACCGCCTTTTTCGGTAGGTATTTCTTCTTTTCCTCGCTCATTTTTTGCCTCCAAGCAAGCGGCGCGCACGCCGCTTTAAAGCGGACGCGATCCTCGCCGCGCCGTACCTTCGCTGTAAGCGACGGGTGATGTGCCTCTCCTCGGCACAGCCGCGCAAAACCGCTCTTTCTCCCTTATAATACCGCGCCACCACCGCAACGGCATGGCGGGGAAGCACCCCTGCCTCGTTATATAGCTGATTGTCTCCCCTTGTGACAAAGCTACCGTCCTTCCTTACCTTCACCACACGGTGTAAAACGAACACCCCACTGTCACGGCGGTAAAGCAGGATGTCGCCCCGCTTCACGTCTGTGGGAGCGGTCAGCACCACCGCGTCCTCATGAGGACGGATGGTGGGAAGCATACTGTTTCCCGCAGGGTAGATGGTAAACTCGCCCCCCGCGTCCAGCGTCTCACGGATGACGGGGGAGAGTGCTTCCAAGGAAATGATCTCGTTTTCCTTACTCATATCGTCTCCAAAAAGATAGGCTGTCTCCGGGAGACAGCCTATCGAAATAAATGCATTATTTTGCGTTTTCTGTTACGTAGTTATCGTTGCTATCGTTCTTTGCTTCTTCGGGATCGGTCACGACTTCAATGGTGCC
>JAZRGD010000004.1:0-11136 GCA_045644045.1 Eubacteriales bacterium | reverse complement strand
ACAGGAGAAAAGGCATATGCTACAATTAAACTAGACTTAAGGTGAAACGACCTTGGAGAATGATAACGGGAGGCTTACGAAAGGCAAGCAGGTTACATTTTCTGAAAACGGAATAAGGAATTTGGAACGACAAGCGCGCGACGTGGGAAGCCTCTCTATCCCCTCGCGCGCTTTTTTGTTCCGAGTACGACCCCGAAAGGAGGGCTAAACTTATGAAATTTGCAAACAAACGAAGAATTTTTTATCCCATCAGAGCAGTGATGCTGTTACTGATTCTTTCCTTGCTTCTTACCGGGTGTGTCGAAGAAAAGCCGTTTTACAAAGGATGGCCCTCTATGGGTTCCAAAAACGTTTGCCGCGCCGTACGGAGTGACACCAATGTTTTCGACTTGGATGACGTCACTCTCGAATGGCATTTCAACGTACCGCGGCACGCGGAATGGATTCCCGAAACGGGCGAGATCGTTTATGAACCGGAGACCCCGTTTGATCTATACTTTTGCGTAGACCGTGAGAACCGTTTTTTCATTAAACGGGTGGAGGATGCCTTTGACACCAAAAAAAGATACACCTGTGAGCCCGAAAAAGAGCATGAGGGCGGCATTTGGGAATCGTATACCGTTCCGCGAGAGGTCTTTGTAAAAGAAAAAGGGTATTTTTATTTCGTGATCGTTCGCCCCGCAACGGAGGAGCAGCCCGAGCAGATCGTCTGGGATACTCTTGCCGTGTTTTATGAGAAAATAGGAAAAGACAGGGTGAGACTCGACACCTGGGGCGCCATCTATCCGGGCGACACGCAAAAGCGCCCTAACGTTGATTTCTGAAGAAGGGAGAAGACAAAGTATGAACGGTAAAACAAAAAGACGCGTCATAAAACGCACCTGTGCGTTGCTTTGCAGCATTGCTTTTCTGATTCTTCCTCTTCTGTTGACAGGTTGCGCGAAGGAAGAGCCTCTTCACAAAGATTGGAAGAGCGACATGGGAAGATGCTGTGTTGTAAAAAGCGACACGAACGTCTTTGATTTGGATGCTGTTACGCTTTCTTGGCATTATGGAAGGAATTACGACTCCACGACGGGCGGAGAATTGTGCAATTACGACGATCCTATGCAACTCTATTGCTATTCGGGATCCAAAAGTTTCTTTTTGAAAGAGACGGATGAGCTCTTGACTTCAGATAAATACGATTGCGACGACACTCTCGGTAAGTATCATCACGGAATGGGTTATTGGGAGGAGATCACTATACCGAGGGAGGCTTTTGACAAGGAAAGCGGATGGTTTTCTCTTTCCGTTAACTGTGTTCCTACGGAAGAAAAAAACGATACATACTATTGTTGGGTGAAACTGTACTATGAAAAAATAAGCAATGACCGTGTATTGATCACGGCTTACGAAAAATAACGAACAAAAACCAAGGAGGGAGCGAGGAACAATTCATCCTTCGCGCGCTTTTTTGTTCCGTGTACGACCCCGAAAGGAGGGCTACCAATGAAATTTGCAAACAAACGAAGAATTTTTTATCCCATCAGGGCAGTGATGCTGTTACTGATTTTCTCCTTGCTTCTTACCGGCTGTGGAATCGCCTCTCTTCCGGATGGTGCGATACCGGATGGGCCGGCCGCTGATGATAGACCGAGCTCTTGGGAAGATTTTGGGGGGAAGGAGTTTTATAACCAAAGTTTTGATGGCGCCGATGCCTCTTGCGGCGCGGTACGAAGTGACACCAATGTTTTAGACTTAGATGACGTAACTCTTTCTTTTCATTTTGGCATTTATAAATTCGACGAAGAAAAACTTGAAAAATTATCCTCCGGTAAACGTGTGGACATATATTTCAAGGTGTCGGACGAAGATTGGCGTCCCATATACCATTTGGCAGAACAGATGGACATAAGTGACGAAAGATTAGCTAGCTGGTTTTGTTTGCCAAGAGATCACGGAAGTAAAGACGAACACAATCCTGTTTGGTTTTCTGGTACTGTTCCGAGAGAATTGCTTCTACAAGGCGAAAAAAAGGTAGCATGCAAGGTGAAGCTTTTTTAGTAACGCAAAGCGACGGCGAGGAAAAACAAGAACTCCTTGCAAGCTGGGGTTTGGTATACAGAATCCGAGGTAATAAGGTTTATTTGAGCGATAGTAGCCTTGCATTTCCTGAAGATCAATAAAAAGGGAGGAGTAAACTATGAAAAATAATAAAAAATTTCGCTTTAGACTGAATTTGTTATTTTTGTTGTTGTGCACCTTTTTGGCTGTTTGCATTTTTTCGGTAGCGGCACGGACGCGCAGTTTTACCAACGCTTGGAGGCGGGCGTGCCTTATCTGGTGATCGTTACGGCGTATAACCCGAACACGCAGTCCGGCACCCTAACCCTTCGATTTGATACGTTTGAAATGTAAATAAACAAACAGGCTGAGCGTCGCTCAGCCTGCGTTTTTTTATTTCTTCATCGAGATGTGATCTCCGTCGACGGCAAGCTCCATAAAGCAGGGACGCTCCTCGCCCAAGCGGTTGGGGGAGTGCATCGTGAAATAGGTCTTGCCCTCCGCCTCAAAGATCATACCGTGACCGCCGTCCTCGTCCAACAGGGGAGGCAGATGCTCAAAATTCATATTCAGCTCGCCGTCGCCAAATTTCACCACGCACTCGGCGTATTTTCCCTTGACGAAGGAGGACCACAGCATATAAAGGGTGCCGTTCTCCGTGCGGTGGAAGAAGGGACCGTCGGTCACGAAATGGCCGCCGGTCATAGGGCCTACTCCGGGAACGGTGGAGGCCGCAAACATGGTAGTCACCTCGCCCGCCGCCTCGCTCAGATCCTCCGAAAGCGGCACGTAGCAAACGGTTCCGTCGATGATCTGCGTATGCTCGTGACAGAAGACGAGATAGGGCTTGCCCTCACGGTTGATGTACAGTGTACCGTCAAGGCACTCCCACTCCACAGGGGTAAGAGGCCCCTTGCCGTGAGGCAGGAAAGGTCCCATAGGGTTATCCGCCTTCATAGCGAAGGTGGCACGCAGCTTCTCCTTCTCACGGGTAAAGGTGGCAAACATATAGTAGGCACCCTTGTATTTATGCACCTCGGGTGCCCAGTTCGCGGCCGTGTTCAGGCCGTAGGCCGCCGAATCAAAGCAGGGGTGCGGCTCACTCCAATTTTCTAAGTCCTCCGACACGTAAACGTCGAAGCCACCCGTCTGCTTGCCGAAATTGGCGGCGCGGGTGCCGTACATGTAGTATTTCCCGTTCTCGTATAAAACGAAGGGGTCACGAATGTGAATTTCAGAGCATTTCATCATATTTTCCTTTCATCCTACAGCAGCCGCAGTGCGGGCATGCCTACGTAATTCAAGCCGTATTTTTTTACGAGTGCCTCCGCTTTGGGAAGAGAAGCAACGTCGCAGGCGTCATCCGTGCTGTGAGCATCAAGCCCAAAGGTCACGGGCGCGCCTGTCTCTCCCGCAAGCTCCCAAAAAAGCTCGTTCGGGTAATTTCTGCCGCCGCGTATTCCCAAGAAATTGATCTCCAACGGTACGTTTTCGTCCGCCGCCGCCAGACAGATCCTTCGCATCTCTCTTTGGTAAAGAGCCGCGTCTCCCGTGAAGCGGAGAATGTCGGGGTGGGCGATATAAGTAAACACCCCAGTCTTTATTGCCTCCGTTACCAAGGAGGCGTAGGTGGCAAGCCTCTCCTCGGCGGCCGAGGGGCTAATGGTAGCAAAGCCCCGCTTTTCCTCGTCGGTGGATATAAAATGCTGACCGCAAATGAGATATTCTGCCCCATACGCGCGGGCGCTTTCCAACATCCCCGCGAATTGATCGGGGTAGTATTCCATCTCAAAGCCGAATTTGATGTGGATCTTATCCTTGTATTTTTCCTTTAATGTCTGCACGTCGCTTGCGTATTCTCCCACCTCTGCCATGGGTACGCGATGGATGGACTCCTGTCCGTCGGGACGCACGAAAGGGAAGTGATCGGAAAATCCCATATGGGTGATGCCGCCTTCTATGGCACGAAGCACGTATTCCTCGGGCGTGCCCGTGGCGTGATGGCAGCGTGCGGTATGGGTGTGAAGATTGTAATTCATTGCTTTTGCTCCTCTTGCGCGGGAAAGACTATCCCACGCGAGGTGATTATACCATATCATGCGGGAAAAAGCAAGCGAAGAACGAAAAAAGAACGAAATCACGCGGTTTTTACGTTTTTCGTTCTCACAAGGCATAGACCTTGTATATCATCAGCCCGTAGGGCCGGATATCATCAAGCCGCAGGGGAGAGAAGCAGTATTTTGGCTTTTCAATAATCGACAAATTGGAATTTGCCGATTAGAAATTGAACCACGGAATATCCTTGTATTCCTCCGGAATTTCATAATCATAAAAGTCCATTTCACCTACTAATGTTGATTTTTGGGTCGGAAACATATAGTCATTCAAGTAATCTATAAAGTCCTGCGATCCAAACATATAACCAATCTCACCGCTTGGTGTGGTAATGCGGAGTTTTTGTGCGTTAGGGTCATTCATCAGCCAATCAAAGCCAAAGTGCATACAGTATTCCTTCAAGTTATTTGCAACCTCATCAGGGACAAGATACATCTTCATCTTGCCATCGTGGCTAAGTAGTACCTTTTTCATACAATCACACTCCTTTGTCAAATTCTTATTTATCAGTGAGTTTATTATATCACGCTTTCGTAAATTAATCAAGGCATAAGCTTTGCATCTTTAATGAAATCGTGCGTTGCACGATGAAATCCTCGCGATGCTCGGATGAAATCTTCCGCCTGCGGCTTCAGATGAAATTAAATCCGCCTCCCTTAACCTTGCGAAGCAAGATTTCATCGCGTAGCGATTTCATCCACGATAGTGGATTTATTCCGGCGAAGGCGGATTTAGTTGAAAAAAGCACACATTTGTCCGGTAGACAAATGTGTGCTTTTTTCTGGTGCGGGCGAAGGGACTTGAACCCTTACGTCATAGACACTAGATCCTAAGTCTAGCGCGTCTGCCATTTCGCCACGCCCGCGTCGGTAAACATTTTACCACACCTTTTGCGAAATGTCAAGGGAAAAACGCACTTTCGACAAAAGCTTGTCTTTTTTGTCGCAAAAGGACACTTCCTTTTTTAAGAAAAACTATTGCAAAAAGACAGAGGGTGTGTTATAATTGAGTATATGCTTTAATGGCGTATAGTTTGTCAAAGAGAAAAGGGGAGCGCGGTATGGCGGTGTGGCAAGAAAAGCTTTGTCGACTTGTGGAAAGCCGTTGGTTTATGCTGGCACAATTGCTGTTTGCCTGTGTTTCCACCACCTTTTCTCTTGAGCATTACGCGATTCCCGTATTCATTCTCACCATTCTCGTTGTTTTGATCATCAGCCCCAATTTCTTGGATATCCTTCTTCCTATTCTTTTGGTCAATGCCCTGGCCTTCCGTACAACGGGACAAGATGCTATGCTCCTGCGACACGTTTGGATGGCTGTTCCCGCCGTGATCGCCATTATTTTGCACTTTGCCTTGCACCGCCATCGCCTGTCGGTCGGGAAAAGCTTTTGGCCCTTGCTGGCGGTTTCTGCGGCGTTGCTTTTGGGCGGTATGGGAACGATCACAAAGGCGGAATATTTTAATCCCGGCGCACTTTACTATACCGTGTTCCTTGGGATCGGAATGGTGTTCTTTTACCTTTGGATGCGCAGCTCGGTGTTTTCTACCGACGTCTACGACGCAAAGGACAGGCTTATGGAGATCCTTTGCTTTATGGGCGTGTATGCCGCCTTTATTATCTGGGAGCATGCCATACGGACTTGGGTCGCCTTCGGTGAAATGCAGGTTCCCATCGCCCCCAACGACCTGTGCGAGCTTTTGATGTTTGCCATTCCCGCCGCGTTTTATTTTGCCGTGAAAAAGTATTGCTTTATTTTTCTCGGCTTTTGCCTCTACTTTTCCATGATACCCGCAAGGTCACTGTCCGCCTTGTTTTTCGGAGCGATTTTGGTGGCCTTCTGTCTTTGGTATATCTTCTGCTACCGATCCTCTTACCGCGTTTTAACGACGTTGATCACCGTTTTCTGCTTGGGAGCCGCGATCTTTATCGCATGGCGAGCAGGACTGTTGACGCCCGACGGATTTGAATCCTTCTTCTTGGAGGAAGAAAACGGCCGTCTGCCCCTGTTCCGCCGTGCGCTGGACCAGTTCTTTGCCAATCCGATTTTCGGCGGCGGCATGGGTGCAAAGTCGGACAGCTCCTCCTTTATGGGGATTCCTTGGACGCACAATTATATTTTGCAGATCATGGGTAGCACGGGCATCGTCGGGCTTCTCGCTTACGGTTATCAAATGGTGGTTCGTGTGCGCCTGGCACTTTCTCGGGTGGATCATTTCCGGATGGCAGCCTTCCTCAGCTACTTGGGTATTTTCTTGATCTCAATGCTGCAGCCGGGTGAATTCTGCCCCATGCCGTACGAGCTTTTGGCGGTATGCCTCTTTGTCTTCTTGGAGTTGACCGAGGAGGGCGACACATCCGCCGGTTCCTTGAATGAAGCTTATTTTGCTTCTTGACCTCTTTTAGTAAAACTTTCGTCCTTGTGACGACACGGAGAACTGATATGACAACTAACATTCCCGCACTCTTTGGCAGTATGGTCTTCGGCGATGCCGAAATGAAGGCGCGCTTGCCCGAAGAGATCTACCTTGCCCTCAAAAAGACCATCAAGGATGGCAGAAGCCTGAAGCTGGAGATCGCCAACCCCGTGGCAAGTGCCATGAAGGATTGGGCGATCGAAAAGGGTGCCACCCATTTCACCCATTGGTTTCAGCCCCTGACGGGCATCACCGCCGAGAAGCACGACAGCTTCATCAGCCCCACGGGTGACGGCGGCGTGATCATGGAGTTTCGCGGCAAGGAGCTGGTCAAGGGCGAATCCGACGCCTCCTCCTTCCCCTCGGGCGGCTTGCGTGCCACCTTCGAGGCAAGAGGTTATACCGCTTGGGACCCTACCTCCTACGCCTTCGTTAAGGATCACGTCCTGTATATTCCCACCGCCTTTTGCTCTTGGGGTGGCGAGGCTCTCGACCAAAAGACCCCTCTTTTGCGCTCGGTAGAGGCACTCAATCGCCAAGCCATGCGTGTCTTGAAGCTGTTTGGCAACGAGAACGTGACCTCCGTTTATACCACCGTTGGACCCGAGCAGGAATATTTCCTGGTGGATGCCGAGGTGTATAACAAGCGCAAGGATCTGCTTTACACGGGCCGTACCCTCTTTGGCGCGAAGCCTCCCAAGGGACAGGAGCTTGGCGACCACTATTACGGCACCATCAAGCCCCGCGTGCAATCCTTTATGAGGGAGCTGGACGAGGAGCTTTGGAAGGTGGGCGTGCTTGCCAAGACCGAGCACAACGAGGCCGCTCCCGCACAGCACGAGCTTGCCCCTATCTTTACCACGGAAAACCTGGCCGCCGACCACAACCAGCTTACCATGGAGCTGATGCAGAAGATCGCCCGCCGTCACGGCATGGTCTGTCTCTTGCACGAAAAGCCCTTTGCGGGTGTCAACGGCTCGGGCAAGCATAACAACTGGTCTATTTGCACCAATACGGGCATCAATCTTTTCGAGCCGGGTGAGACCCCCCACGAGAACGCGCAGTTCCTCCTGTTTCTTTGCGCCGTGATCCGCGCGGTGGACGAGTATCAGGATCTGCTTCGCCTCTCGGTAGCGAGCGCGGGTAACGACCACCGCCTTGGCGGTGGGGAAGCACCTCCCGCCATCGTGTCTATGTTCCTTGGTGACGAGCTGGAAGCGATCCTCAGGTCCATTGAGGAGGAGACCGCCTACGCCGCCCAGGAAAAGACCCAAATGCGTATCGGCGTGCATATTCTCCCCAAGTTCCCCAAGGACACCACCGACCGCAACCGCACGTCTCCCTTTGCCTTTACGGGTAATAAGTTTGAGTTCAGAATGCTCGGCTCCTCTGCCTCCGTCGCCACCCCCAACGTGATGCTTAATACCGCCGTGGCGGAGGTCCTGTCGGACTTTGCCGATCGGCTTGAAAAGAGTGACGACTTTACCTCTGACCTTCATAACCTCATTCGCTGTACCATCAAGGAACACAAGCGAATCATCTTCAACGGTAACGGCTACGATGAGGCTTGGATCGCCGAGGCGAAAAAGCGCGGCCTCTCCAATCTTCCCACAACGCCCGACGCGGTGGCAAGATTCACAGACGCCAAAAACGTTGCCCTCTTCTTAAAGCACAAGGTGCTGACCGAGGGCGAGGTGGGCGCGCGCCATCACATCATGCTCAGCAACTACTGCAAGATCAACAATATCGAGGCACTGACCATGACCGAAATGGTGCAAAGAGAGCTTGTGCCCGCCATTGCCAAGTACACCAAGTTCCTCGCGGATGCCGTGGCCGTCAAGACCTCCTTGGGACTTCCTTGCTCCTATGAGCAGGCCTGCGCCGCAAGGCTGGCAACCCTTACGGACAAGGCCTTTGCCGAGTCCGAGCGCTTGCACGCCTTGGTGCTGGAGATCCGCGCCGAAAAGGGCGTCTCCCGACGCGCTTCTCGCGTCAGGGACGAGCTTTGCCCCCTGATGGAGGAGCTTCGCTCCTACATTGACGAGGCAGAGACCTTGACCGATAAGGACTATTGGCCCGTCCCCACCTACAGCGAGCTGCTGTACGGTGTCAGATAACGCAAAAAATCGTCTCCGCCCAAAGAAGGGGGAGACGATTTTTTCTTCATTTTATTCACTTTGTTCGCTTTTCGACGCGTATCTTTTAATGGCCTCAAAGGACTCGTCGCTGATGGCATGCTCGATCCTGCAGGCATCCTCGGAGGCGGTCTCCTCGTCTACCCCTAAGGCAACGAGAAAACGGGTGAGCAGAGTGTGTCTTTCATAGATCTTTGCGGCAATGGCACGACCGCTTTCGGTCAAGGACAGGTGTCCCTCCTTGTCCGATACCACGTAGCCGCCGCTTTTCAAAAGACCGACGGCACGGCTGATGCTGGGCTTGGAATATCCCATGTGCTCGCAAATATCAATGGCGCGTACCGCGCCTAATTTTTTTTCAAGAAGGAGAATGGTCTCAAGGTACATTTCTCCCGATTCCTGCAAATGCATAGCTTGTCCTTTCACAAAGACCGATCGTATTTTAATCATTCTATCACAAAAAGAAAAATTTGTCAACCCAATTTCCGCGCGAAGGTCTGCTTGACTATTTTTTTCCTCTATGCTATAATATATGCATATAGCCTTGCTTGCGCAAGTCTTTGTGCCTACGGCACTCCCATACTTCGTATGGCTGCGCCACCCGAACAAAGCGCAAAAATGCCCTTGCGAGCAAGCATTTTTGCCCGGATCAAAATTAGAATGACCGCATACCTAAAAGAGGAGATCGATATGAAGACTTTGCTCAAAAACGGCTCTGCCCTAAACGTTTTTACGGATGAAGTGAAGCGCGCCGACGTGCTGATAGAGGACGGTAAGATCATCGGTGTGGGAGAGTATAGCGACGATTCCGCCGACAGTGTGGTGGACGTAACGGGAAAAATTTTGTGTCCCGGTCTTATCGACGGACATATCCACGTGGAAAGCACCATGCTCACGCCTGTCGAGCTGGCCCGCGTTTGCCTTGCCCACGGCACCACCGCCATCGTCTCAGACCCACACGAGATGGCGAACGTCTGCGGCACGGATGGCATCTCCTATATGCTGGAGGCATCTCGTGACCTTCCCCTCAAGGTCTACGTCAACCTGCCCTCTTGTGTACCCGCCACCCCCTTCGACGAGTCGGGGGCCTCACTGTCCGCCGAGGACTTGCGCCCCTTCTACGCCGAAGAGCGGGTCTTGGGTCTTGCCGAAATGATGAACTATCCCGGTGTCCTTGCGGATGATGCAAGCGTGATGGCCAAGATAAACGAGGCCATTTCCCTCGGCAAGGCGGTGGACGGGCACGCCCCCACCTTGACGGGCACGGCGCTGGACAAATACGTGGCGGCAGGTGTGGAAAGCGACCACGAGTGCGCCACCGTCCGTGAGGCCAAGGAGAAGATCGAAAAGGGACAGTGGATCATGATCAGACAGGGAACTGCCGCACGTAACCTGACGGCGCTCCTTCCTTTGTTCGATCCGCCCTACGACCGTCGCTGTCTCTTGGTCACCGACGACCGTCACCCTGCCGACCTCCTCTCCGAGGGGCACGTAGATCACATCATTCGTCTTGCCGTCAAGGCGGGCAAGCCCGCCACCACCGCCATCCGTATGGCATCCTTGCAAGCGGCGCAATGCTTTGGCCTGCGTCACGTGGGTGCCATCGCCCCCGGCTATCGCGCCGACGTGGTGGTGTTGGACGACCTTGATACCTTTGCCGTGCGCCACGTGTACGCCGCGGGGCGGCAGGTGGTCAAGGATGGCGTCACGGTAGAGCTTGAGGCACCGACGGTGCCCGCCGCCTTGGAGGAGACTGTCCTTCATTCCTTCCACCTGGCGCCTCTGTTTCCCTCCGATTTCACAATTCCGCCTCGTGCGGCAAAATGTCGGGTGATCAAGGTGCTGGCGGGCGAGCTTTTGACCGAGTGCGAGGAGATCGAGATCGACTGGGAAAGAAACGGCGGCATCGACACCGAAAGAGACCTTTTGAAGCTGGCGGTGATCGAAAGGCACAAGGGGACGGGCCACCGTGGTCTCGGCTTTATCCGTGGTATCGGGCTGAAAAAGGGTGCTATCGCCTCCTCCGTCTCTCACGACTCTCACAACCTCATCGTCATCGGCACAAATGACGCCGATATGGCGGTAGCCGCCAATCATATCCGAGAGTTTGGCGGTAACGTGGTGGTCGCTGACGGCAGGGTCGTGGCGGAAATGCCCCTCCCCATCGGCGGACTGATGTCCGCAAGCTCCGCCACCTGCGTGGCGGAGGAAAACGAGCGCGTCCGCGAAGCGGTGAAGCGCCTCGGCACGAACGAGGGCATCGAGCCCTTCATGAATATGGCCTTCGTCAGCCTCACCGTTATCCCCAAGCTCAAAATGACCACAAACGGCCTTGTGGATGTGACCCGCTTCACCCCCGTCTCTCTATACGTTACCGAATAAAAAATAACCCACGGCTTTAGCGTGATACTCTTAACGGAGTAT
>JAZRGD010000003.1:0-8038 GCA_045644045.1 Eubacteriales bacterium | reverse complement strand
CTTTTTTGCACCGCCCCTTTATGGGGGTTTTTGTTTTACAAAAAAGCGGAGAGCACGCTCACACGTGTT
Source organism: Eubacteriales bacterium (assembly GCA_045644045.1). Taxonomy (GTDB): domain Bacteria; phylum Bacillota; class Clostridia; order Oscillospirales; family CAG-272; genus UBA1740. Next base: position 7,969 of record JAZRGD010000003.1, on the reverse strand, counting down.
CTCAGCCTTTTGCGGAGCTTGCCGTTATTTGTTATTCTTATTGGTATTGACCCTCACGCGGCTGACGCGGCTGTAAAGGTAAATATCCCGACTTTCGGTAAGGGAAAAGCTGTTTTTCACCACGTAGGCGTCGGCGGTACGGCTTTTGCGGACGGTGGACATCTTCCTCACCATCACCAGCACGATAACGAGGGCGATCACGAAGCCGATGGCAAAGCCGATCAGGATGCGGGAAAGAATATCGGAGGGGTCTGCGGAATTGGGGTCATAGTTCCCGTCCTCGGCAAAGGCACGGCTTGCGAGCATTGCCGCGAAAAGAAGAGCGAGAGCCAAGAAAATCAATATTTTTTTCATACCGTCTCCTTTCATACAGACAATGCGATGAGGGCGGCAAGACCGCCGATGACCGCCGTCAAGCCGAGAAGCCACAAAATGAATTTCAGGGGAGAAATGGGGAGCTTTCCCGACATCTTTCCCGTTTGTCCGTTGATGGCAAAGGGGTAGGTCTTCTCTCTGTACTTCACCTGCAAAAACCACACGGGGAAAAGAGCGTAGCTTACGCTGCTTTCGGTAAAGCAGATGTCCTCCGCCGTCTTGGTGACGGTGGTGTAGCCCAGGGTGGTGCGGCGCATGGCGTCGTTGACGCTGGCCCTCACTCTTTCCCAAGCCCGTTTACTGCAGTTCTCCGCGCTGTCGTCGTAGCGGTTGGCGAGATACCCCGCCAGGTGCTGGTCGGAGTAGGGCATGGCCTCCCCCGTGTCAAAGGGCTCAAGGGACTCTTGCATCACGTTGTCCATCTTCACGGCGGCATCCACGGGAATGTCGTCAAAATCCAAAAGCCCCCGTCTGACGAGGCGATAGTAGCTGGTCTTGGTGTACATATAGTCTCCCGACCGCCAGCTTCTCTTGCGCGTGGCGGAGTAGGTAAAGCGGGAGTTGGTCTTGCAATCAAAGAGCCAATAGGGGAGGTACATTCCCTTCAGGTTCTCCATTTTATGCTCACGGCGGAAGGCAGAGGGCAAAAGGAGCTTGCGGCGGCAGAATTTCGCCATGGCGACCTTGGCATCCTCCTCCTTCACGCGGAAGGGCAGGATCACGTCGGGACGGTATGCCCCCGTCAGCCGCTCGGAAAGCAGGGTGGGGCTGTCGCAATAGGGGCAGACGGTGGCCGCCGTCTCTCCCTCGCAAACGATCTCGCCGCCGCAAGAGGAGCAGGTGAACAGCGTGGTGTTACCCTCTTCTCCCCAATCCGCCTTTCCCTCGCCGTATTTCTCCCAAGAACGCTTTGCGCCCTCGTCGGGTCGCTCCTCCTCCTCAAAAAAGGCGGGGTCGATCTCCGCACCGCAATAGGCACACGTCATCACGCCCTCTCTGCCGTCGTAGGTCAAGGGGGCACTGCAAGAGGGACACTTAAAGCTCTTTACCGTCTGTTCCATATGGGTCCTTTCCACCGTCATGCGGTCGTCTTTCTGCCATTATCATATCATTTTTCCACACGGTTGTCAATGTTTTTTTGCCTGCCGCAAAGAAAAAAGCCCTCATAAGCCCTTTGCGGCTGTGGGAGCTTTTTCTACCCTTTTACTTAAAATGCTTTATTTAAAATGCTTTTCGAGCCGCTCCAAATGGGCGCGAATGGCGCGGATCTCCTCCCGCGCCCCTTGATTTTGAGCAAGATTTACGTCCGCTACCCCCAAAAGATAATCGCAGGTCACGCCGTAAAACGCCGCCAGCTTGATGATGGCGTAGCTGTCCGGATTGGTCTTGCCCGTTTCGTAATTGGAGAGCGTTCTCTGGTCGATCCCCGTCCTTTGCGCCACGTCGATCTGCCTCAGACCCCGATCCTCACGCAAATCACGAATTCTGTTCATTTTCCCACCCTCTCTTCGTTTCGCCACAGCTCTTCTTTCCGCAAAAAAGAGCGTCTGTTCCTCTTTCTTTCCATTTTACTATATTTTTTCTACAAACACCTTGACATACCAATAATTATCATTTATAATTTCTATATACTAATATGTTGGTATGCGATACCAAAAGTATTCATTTTGAGGTAGCGAAATGCTTGTTTACTCCATTTTTATGACCGTGGCGTTTGTCCTTTCCGCCACGGCACTGTGCCTCTTGCTTTGGAAAAGCGGGATGTACAGAAGGATCTTCACGAGGCTTGGCTTGCGCGCGCCGAAGGCAGCACCCAATTGGGCAGTCTTTAGCTGGAACAATATGCTCCAAAAGCTGGACTACACCCCCGATATTGTCTTTTTTGGCGACTCCATCACGAGAGGAAGCGACTTCCGCACGGCCTTCCCCTCCGAAAGGATCGTCAACCTGGGGTATTCGGGAGATACCCTGCAAGGTATGGCAAAGCGTGTTTCCATGATACAGGCACTGTCCCCCAAAAAAGTATTTCTGCTGGGCGGCATCAACGGCCTGAAGGAACGGAGTCTAAGACGCCACGTCACGGAATACGACGATCTCCTCGACCTCATCCGCGCCGCCGTGCCCTCCGCCACCGTCTACGTGCAGGGTCTGCTCCCCGTCTCCCGCGCCAAGGAAAGGGTCATGTGCCCCAACGCCACCATCCGCGCCTTCAACGAGGCACTTCGCATTCTGGCAAAGCAGCACGGCTGTGTCTTTGTGGACCTCTACCCTCTTTATGAGAAGAACGGCGAAATGGACCCCGCCCTGACGGTCGATGGCATTCACCTGCAAGAAAAGGCGTACACCAAATGGGAAAAGGCCATCGCTCCTTATATTAACGCGTAGTGTCCTATCGGGCACTACGCCGCTTCATTTTTGCCAAGGCACAGCTTTCCAAGATCCGCATTTGACCTCAAAACCTATCCCTTTTTGTATTTTTCACAAAAAAATCCCCTTTTTCCCCGAAAAAATTGTGACAGAAAAGCGGAAAACCTGCAAAAAAGCTATTGACTTTTCAAAATCTTTGTGCTATAATACTCTCGTTCCCATGAGAATGACAGGCTATGCACCTCTAGCTCAGTTGGTAGAGCAACTGACTCTTAATCAGTGGGTCCGGGGTTCGAGTCCCCGGAGGTGCACCAAAACAAAACAGGAGAGCATACGCTCTCCTGTTTTGTTTTTGTATATTTCAGTAAGAAACGATGAACCCCTTCATTGGCCGCGAGGCCAATGAAATGGGCTTCGCGCTCTCGCCGAGGCTACCTTTCGCGGAAAGTCGGCGCGAAGCCGGGTTCTGTAGTCCCCGGAAACGCGCCAAAAAAGCAGGTTCTTACGAACCTGCTTTTTCTTTTGCGTTATTAAATGCCTTGATCCTGTTTTTGCTCCGCAAAAACAGGATCATGCCTGTCCCAAGGCATAGCCGAAATGCACACAAATCACAGATCTGTTTCATTTTCCCTTGTTTCAGTTGAAAAGCAACGGAATGCCCGAAGCATAGGCGGCGCGGAGAAACTTGCGTGACTGTTTGCCCGTCAGGTGCTTCTTAGAAAATTATTTTTGTTTTGCTTTGCCAAGCTTTGCACCGTTCTTATTATTTCTTTTCTTGACATAATAATCCTTTATTGCCGCCCGTTGCTTTCTGATTCCCTCGGGAGTTGAAGCCTTTGTAAACGCCGACTTTTTTTGCACCTTCTTTCCGAACATTATTCTCCCTCCCATTCTATTATTTCGTCATCAAGCCAAAGTGCCTCGGCTTCATATCTTTTGCAAAGGGAAACCAATTTCTCACTCGGTTGATATTTTTCTTTTATAATATGTAGCGCCCGTATTTCGCTCAATTGGTATCGACAAATTATTCTTCTTCCAAGATCAAAGCAAAGCAAATAGTTCCCATGTTCATTCAAATACGAATAGACACAGGCAAAAACATACGTGCGTTTTATTTCGTTTTCATATCTAAACTTTAAAATCCTTCCACTATCTCGCGCTAAAATGGCAAGCCTTCCCTCTTCCATGAAAACGATCTGTTCTCTCTTGAACTCCAAAAGATTCGTATACTCGTCGAGCATGTTTCTTAAGTAAGAGGATAGATCTTGACCTGTAATTCTTGTTTCGCTTTCAGCTATTTCATCAAATATAGCCAAATTTTCAGAGGAAGGCCTTATCCATAAATTCTGCCTTAACTTATCGTTGTCACGATCTCCAAAACAGAGAGAATCGTAAGAAATGTAGCGCAAAGTTGGGTCAACCTTTTCTTATTCCGCCGCTTCTCTTCTGGATTTATTTAATTTGAGCAAATTCGGTATTAATTTGTTTAAAAACAAATTGCAGTTAGCATCACCGTTTTCTTTAACAAAGTTGAAAGCTTTTGCATCGCGATCAATCGTTTCCTTAATAAAAAGCGGCACCCTAATTTTAAATTTTTCATCAAAAATTTTAATCACCTCTAATGAGAGTATACACTATGTCACCCATAAAGTCAAGCGAAATATCGATTTTTCATTTGTTTTGTCACCCATATTTGTCTCAAATTGTACGATTTACATATTGGAATTTGTTTGATAAAATTATATCACCACCGCGTAACTTGACAAAATCGGAAGGAGGTGATATAATGAAAAAAGCATTGAAGGCAAGTAAAAACGAGATGAAGCATTCGTCCCGCGGAATATTTAGTTATGAAAAGCGAAAGCCCAAAAAAATGCTCAAGGGCGGTCACGGAGAGCGCAATATTCAATATTTAAAAAAACACAATCTTTCCCATACCATCAATGATACGGATGCTAACGGGGTGAGGCACGGTCAGATTGATTGCCATGTGCGCCCAAGAGAGCGAAAACCTCGAGGTCACGTGTGGTTTCCCGCGCATTGGAACGACACAATTATCGCGAAGGCCGGTTCGCATGTTGCAAATCTAAAAAAGAACACGGCGAAACCGGATCATACTCCTATGCATGGCAAGTACAAAAAAGTTCACGTGGTTACTTACAAGTCTCGCGGCAGAATATGCGGTATATGTCCCAAATTTAAACAGGAGAAATAAAATGGTTGCTAAAAAAACAAGATTAATGAAGGCCGAAGAAAAATATTGTGAGCAGCTACATGAATGGCTTACAAACCCTAAAAACGAAGGTCTGCCCAACGAGGCTATTGAGCTGAAAATCGAAGAGGCTTTTAACGAGTTTTTCCACGCCTTAATTGCGGATGAAGATGAGTGCGCGGAATTTATTTCCAAAGGCGGTGTGATGGATGAAATCAAATTGCTTCCTATGATTTTCGAACATTTTAAGAGCAAAAAAATATATGAGGCAATTAAGTCCAACTGTGAGGTATCTTTTGCGCACAAATACTCAACTGAATCTGAAAATCTTGTAAATGATCGCAAATCCTTGCTTTCCTACATGCAAAACGCGCTTGGCATAATATGAGCGTATAAACCCTTCCGTTCAACTACCAAACAAAATCCGCTTTCCTTCGAAAGCGGATTTTTTGTACTCCCTTTTCACTCTTCACTCTTCCCTATTTCCTCTCCCACCAGCCGTCTTGCCCAGCGCACCTTTTTCAAAAGGATGAGGCTCAGCGTGGCCTTGATCAGCTCGGCACTTTGGCAGATGGCAAAAAGGAAGTAGATATTGAGGCCCGTGAGGTGGGCCAAGCAAAACGCCATGGGCAAGGCCACCACCCACATATAGACGCTGTCGAGGAGCATGGTCACGATCACCCTGCCGCCCGAACGAATGGCGAAATAGGAGGCGTGGGCGCAAGCACTGAATGGCATGGCCGCCGCCAGGGTGACGATCATGTAGGTAGCGATGCCGCGAACGGTCTCGGTGGTCTTATAAAGCAGGGGGAAAAAGGGTGAGGCGGCCACCATCGTCAGCCCCAAAAGGAGGCTGAAGGCGCAGGAAAAGGCGATCATTTTGGAGGCGGTGGTCTTTGCCTCCTCTACCTTGCCCGCCCCCAGCTCGTTGCCCACGATGATGGCGATGGAGCAGCCCACCGCCATATAGACCACGCTGACGAGATTAAAGAGCGTGGTGGAAATATTCTGCGCCGCCACCACGTCAAGCCCGCGAGTGGAATAGCACTGGTTACGGAAGGTCACCGCCAAGGACCACATCAGCTCGTTGAGCATGAGGGGCAAGCCTCTCATGGCAATGCTGACGAAAAGAGCCTTGGGAATGCGAAGGGAGCGAAGCGCGCCCACCACATAGGGGCAGACCCCCTTATGCGCGAGAGACCAAGCAATAAGGAAAGCAAGCTCGGCAAAGCGAGAAATGACGGTGGCAAGTGCCGCGCCCGCCACGCCCATGGCGGGGAGACCCAGCTTTCCGAAAATAAGAACGTAGTTCAAAACGAAGTTGGTCAAAACGGCGATGATGCTGGCAACCATAGGGGCGTTTGCCTGCTCGGTCTCGCGCATGGTGGAGGCGTAGGCTTGAGACAGCGCGTAGGGGAGAAGGCCAAAGAGGGAAACGTAAAGATATTCCTTGCCGAAGGCCAGCGTGGCCACGGGGTCCACCTCGGTGCTGCCCGAGTGGAGGAACAAGGAGATCAGCCCGTCGCTGAAGGCGGCGAAGACCCCCACCGCCAAGAGGGCGGCCACGGTGTTGAGGATGATCTTGAAGCGGAAGGTGTGCCTGACGCCCTCGGCGTCGCCGCTTCCGTGGAACTGGGCGGTAAAGATACCGGCGGCGGAGACCGCGCCGAAGATCAGAAGGTTAAAAACGAAGACGAACTGATTGACGATGGAGACACCCGACATGGCCTCGGTGCCCAGCCGTCCCACCATAATATTATCAAGCAAATTGACGAAGTTGGTGATGCCGTTTTGCACCATAATGGGGAACGCCACCGCCAGAACGCGCTTATAGAAGGCACGGTCACCGATCAATCTTTTCAAGTGCATTTTCAGAACCTCTTTTTTGAACTGCTCTTCATTATAACAAGAATAGAAATAAAAGTCAAGGATGAGGAAAGAAAAAGTGAAAAAAGCGGATTTTTCGGGACGTCCGCCGCCGCTTTTTCCAAAAAAATTACGCCTCGCCCCTTTCCTTGCGCCTTACGCACTCCTTGGGACTCATTCCCATTTCTTTTTTGAACACCGAGGAAAAATAAAGCGGATCGGAAAAGCCCGACAGATGCGCCGCGTTTTCACCGAGCGGAGACCGAAATCAAAGAGAGACGGCGGACAGGCGAGAGATAGAAAAAGCAACCGTTTGTTAGCAAACGGTTGCTTTTTCTTCGCTCGGACAACGCTTTTTGAATCGCGTTTTATTTTTTCGTTTCCTCCTGACGGCGCAAGTCAAGGGGCGTGCCTTTTTCGTAACGGGAAAAGGCGTGGTAAAAGCTGCTTCGGTCCGAGAAGCCCACGCGGTGGCTGATCTCGTCCACCGAAAGCTCGGTGGTTTTCAAAAGAGAGATGGCGGCGTCCACCCTTCTTTTGGTCACGTATTCCACGAAGGAGGTGCCGAACTTCTCTTTAAAGATGCGGCTGAAATAGGAGGGATTGTAAAAGCTCTGTCTCGCCAGATCGGAAAGGGAAAGCTTGCTCCCCAGGTTGGCGTCAATAAAGGAGGCGAGATCTTGCCATAGGTCGTCCATCTCCCCCTCGTCAAGACCCATCTGCACCTTGCGAAGCATATAGACGAAAAGAGTACCGAGGCAGTTGCCAAGCACCGTTTGCCAGGCGGCCGCCTTGCGGTCATGCTCCTTCAGCATGGTGCAGACCAGCCCCTCCACCGCCGTTCTTTCCTCGCCAAGGAAGGAAAGCTTGCCATAATCCGCCTCGCTTCGCATCTCGTCGAAGGAGGAAAGGGCGAGAAGCGCCAATGCGCTCTTGGGGTCGATGAGGTCCCGTCCGATGACCTCGGGCGAAAAGAGGATGTTGATAAATCCCCCATTTTCGGTGTAAGAAAATTCGTGCACGCAGCCCACGTTCATAAAGAGCAGGTCGCCGCGACGAACGGTGTAGGTCTTGCCGTTGATCTTATGCTCCATCCTCCCCGCCGTCACGTAGACGATCTCGATAAAGTCGTGGGTATGGGGAAGGTTG
>JAZRGD010000002.1:0-3354 GCA_045644045.1 Eubacteriales bacterium | reverse complement strand
AACGAAAGCCACGCGACTATCGCGTGGCTTTCGTTATATAAAAAACACCCCGACCGCCGTGCGGCGGTCGGGGTGTCGTTTTGTTTATCAGATCTCGTTTACGGTGAAGTGTAAGGAGAAGGTAACCTCCTCCTCGGGGGCTAAGGTCTTGTAAGCGAACTTATCGTCGAGATAAGTGGTGGCAGGCTCAAGACCCAGCGCGTAGTCCGCGCACGCCATGCTCTTCCATTCGATGAAGGCGGGCAGGGTGTCGGCGGAGTAGGTCAGGGTAAAACGCTTGCCGTTCTTCTTGTTGGCAAGGCTCACCTTGGACTCGGCAAGCTTCAAGAAGTAGCAGGTCTCCTCCTTGAGAGGCAAGGGAGACTCCATTTCGAGGAAGGTTGCCTTGTGGGTCTCGGACCAGGGGGTGCGAGGCGTGTTTTCCAAAACATCTGCCTCTACCACGGCACCGTCGTCCAGCATGGGATAGCCCAGGTTGATGTGGTAAAGCAGGCAGTAATCCTCGTTTCCGAAGCCACGGTTTACCAAACGGTCCTCGATGGAAAGAGTGTCACCACCGACAGCGGCGGTCACGCGGCGGTACATCACGAGATTTCTTCCAAAGAGCGCGGTGGAGCGAATAACGGCCTCCACCGTGATGCCGTCCTCGTCACACTCCGCACGGGTGATCTCGGCGGCCATGTTGTGGTAGGTGCCGTGGAGAGGGTAGCCCTCTCTTCCGCCTACGCTGTCAAGACCGCAGGTGTAAAGCATGCCGCCCTCAAAGCGAGAGAGAAAGTCGGTCTCTCTGGCGGAAAAAGCGTTTTTGGATAAGAAGGAAAGGTTTTCGCCCTTGTGATACAGCTGCATCACATCAAGCCCCTTGGTCACGTTTAAGAGAAAGCGAAGCTTGCCGTTGTCACAGTCGATAACGTCCAGCCCCTTGCCTCTGCCGTCGGTCACGGTATAGCGACGAAGGGAAGCGATCTGATCGAAATTGGAAATGCGTCCGTCTAAGTTTTTCATAATGATCCTTTCTTGTGCTAAGCACCTGATATTTTGGAAAATGAGTTGACAAAAGGGAAGAAACGTGCTACAATAATTTTGGTAAAGGCTTACCGAAATCTATGAAAACGAGGTATTTGAAATGCAAACCGCTTGGATCCGCTTGTCCACGATTCAGGACATCCGAACCTTCATTGAGATCGTTACTATGACGGATGTTGAGGTCGATCTGCGCTCTGACCGTTATCTGGTCAATGGCAAGTCCATCATGGGCATATACAGCCTTGACCTGCAAAATCCCATCGAGCTGATCGTCCGCGACGATAACTGCCCCGCGCTGATGGAAAAGCTCTCTCGTTTCTTCGTTGCCGACGAGGAGAATGAGGAGGAGTAAGAGACTCTGCGCAAGGAAGCGAGCGAAGGCTCGCTTCCTTTTCATTTGCGCGTATGGCGGCCGCCCCCCCTTGCTTTACAGCGAGGTGTCCGCCAGCTCCTCCTTTGCGATCTTGACCGTCTTGGAGGAGGACAAGAGCATTTCGGTGCGGTTGGAATGGTAATAGGAAACGAGGATATAGTCGCCACCGTCAAAAACGGCGGGATAGCAGAAATAACTGTATGGGTCATCCTCCAGCACGAAAAGACGGGAGAAGGTCTCGCCTCCATCCTCGCTGACCGAAATCACGAGAGGGGTACGGTCGGTGAGCAAGGTGCAATTGTTTTTCACGTACAGTTGAGGACGGACGGGAAGAATATGAATGGGCTCGGGATTGTATACGGCAACGGTATACTTGCCGACGTGCTTCATGATCATAGGAGAGAGGGGCGACTTGAAATACTCCATAGGGGTGGGTACGCTCCACGTTTCTCCTCTGTCCGAGGAATAGCACTCGTATTGACAGCCCAGATTTGTTCTCGCAAACATGCGAAGACGACCGTCCTTCATCAGGATCAAGGCGGGCTCTTGCAGACCGTGTACCGTCTTGATGTAAGGAATGGCCAGCATCTGACGTCCGTTTACCCAACTTTTTCCGCCGTCGTCGGAGTAGATCGTAGAAAGAAAGCACTCTTCTCCCTTGTATCCGTAGCTGCCGTCTGCCTTTTCTTCATATAGAACAGCCTCCGTGGGGATGATAAGTCTGCCGCTTGGAAGCTCCAAAAAGCGGTCGTTCATCACGTTATAGGAAGCGTGACGACCGTCGATATCCTCCCCGAAAAGGGTGGGGGTGACAGACCAGCTCTCGCATTCGTCCTTGGAACGCGCGAAGAAGATCTGGAAACAGTCATTGGGAAGCCGCGCGATAAATACCATTGCAATATCCCCATCGGAAAGGCGAAGAAGAGAAGGGCATTTGACGGTCTTATACCCCTTTGGTACTTCATACACCAAAAACTTTTCACCAAAGCTTTCCCCATCGTCGCGTGAGAGACATCCTACGATATGGCACTTAGCCTCATCCGCCCATTTTTCTCCGTCAAAGTTTTCGGAGTAGGCGTAAAAAATATCACCGTTTTTCAAACGGATAAACGCACCTTGACCGTTTCGCGGCGTGTTTTTTTGCGCTTCGATAAACTGGACCGCTTTGCCGATCTTCTTGGGCGGCGTGCTTTTCTCAAATTGAATTTCGGTATTCATTTTCGCGGTGTTCTCCTTTGGAACAAATGAATCTTAAAGCGCGAAACGCGGGAGTGCCAACGGCACAAAGGCGTGCGAAGCAGGACTTTCTGCGTATATTATAACATAACGGTGGCAATTTGCAAGATGTTTTTTTGAATTTTTCCCATTTTGGGCAGAAGAGAAAGAAAAAATAAAATTAGGCACAGAATTCGAAATCCAATTGGTTTCGTTCTTGCACCGTTCTGCGGCGGTCTCACGAACCCGCGCGGCTCTGCCGCCGTGTTCGGTTTTGGGTCATCCGCTCCAAGCAAAAAGGCGCCCATTTGGGTGCTACGCGGATAACGGTATCCGACCGCCGCCTACGGCGACATCGGCGGAGACCGCCTAGCCGTCGGCTCGCAAGCGGCGAACACGGCAAAAGGCAGAGAAAATTTCAAAAAAGAAATTTTCTCGGAGGAGTAGGGTATAAACGCCGATGGGCGTTTATACTTGTAAGACGAAATCCAATGGATTTCGCTCTTGCACCGTTCTGCGGCGTTCTCACGAACCCGCGCGGCTTTGCCGCCGTGTTCGGTCTTGGGTCATCCGCTCCAAGCAAAAAAGCACCCATCTGGGTGCTACGCGGATGACGGTATCCGACTGCCGCCTACGGCGGCATCGGCGGAGACCGCCTAGCCGTCGGCTCGCAAGCGGCGAACACGGCAAAAGGCAGAGAAAATTTCAAAAAAGAAATTTTCTCGGAGGAGTAGGGTATA
>JAZRGD010000001.1:0-15835 GCA_045644045.1 Eubacteriales bacterium | reverse complement strand
AGATCGACAAGCTTGCTTGTCAGGCGTAGGGGGTGGGCATCCTCGCCATAGGCGAGATAACTCTGCTTGATGCACATCGTGTGCTACAGTATTATAACACATCCCTTCCCTTTTTGCAAGGTTTTTTTGCAAGGTTTTTTTGATTTTTCTCAAAAATGTTGTTTTTTATTGCTCATTTTGTGTTTCGGGCAAGATATTTTTGTATTTGCATTGACAAACGCATTCTTTCTGTGTATAATATATAAGGTGTTTTTTTGTCTTTACGAGAATATGAGGCGCGGTACTGTCCACTTGCGAGGGAAGCGTCTCGACCAACAGGCGATGCCGCAAGTCGGTGTTGCCTTGTTTTAGTTTTTAGGGAAGATTGTTAAAATCAAGACATACTTTTTAGGAAAGCAAAATGCTGTAAAGGAGGCGTAGAAGTGAAACGACAGTTGTCTCTTTTCTTCGCTCTTGTGTTGATGCTCTCCTGCCTTGTCGGCTGCTCTACACAGCGCACGCCGAAGGAAAAAAGCTATATTTCCTACTTTGACACCTTTGCTACCGTCGCCTCGTACGCAGGCGACAGCAAGGCTGACTTTACCGCCAACTGCGCGGCAGTAGAGGCACTCTTCTCCCGTTTTCATCAGCTGCTTGACATCTATAACGCTTACGAGGGCGTGAACAACCTCTACACCGTCAATCAAATGGCGGGGATCGCTCCTGTGGCGGTGGATGATGCCCTGATCGAGCTTCTGCTTTACGCCAAGGAGGTCCACACCCTGACAGGCGGTGAGACCAACCTGGTCTTGGGGGCAGTCCTCTCCCTTTGGCACGACTGCCGTGAGACTGCCTTAGATGGCGGCGAGGCTGTTCTGCCCGACGCCGCCGCCTTGGAAGAGGCGAGCAAGCACGTCTCCATCGACTGCCTCGTGATCGACGAGGAGGCGAAAACGGTGTTTCTCACCGACGCGGCCGCTTCTCTTGACGTCGGTGCCATCGGCAAGGGCTACGTCGTGGAGCGCGCGGCCGCGCTCCTTGCCGCGCGCGGCGCAACCGGCTACGTTCTGAACGTGGGCGGCAATCTTCGCACCGTGGGCACAAAGCCCGACGGTGAGGCTTGGGTGACAGGCATCACCGACCCCCTGGGCGGTGAGGCACTTATCGCGCGACTGGCTCTGTCCGATGCCGCCATGGTGACCTCCGGCCATTACGAGCGTTATTACACGGTGGCAGGTAACCGATACCACCACATCATTGATAAGGACACGCTGTATCCTGCCCGTGGCTTTGCCTCGGTAACGGTATACGCCGCCGACAGTGGCTTGGCGGATGCGTTGTCCACCGCTTTGTTTTGTATGACATACGAGGAGGGGGTCGCCCTTCTCTCCACTCTTCCCGATACCGATGCCCTTTGGGTAACGGAGACAGGTGAGATCAAAATGACGGAGGGAATGCGTCAAAAGCTCCTCTCCTAAACCCATAGGCTTCGGCCAAGAAAGGAATAAAGAATGTTTGGTTTTCTCGGTAACACTCACGTTCCACACCGCAAGAACACGGCGGAAATGACTGCCGTGCCCATCCCTGCGCCAAGGGAGGTATTGCTTTCTCTCTCCCAGCACATCGGCGCGCCCGCCACGCCACTCGTAAAGGCAGGTGACACGGTAAAGAAGGGACAAAAGATCGCCGAGGCCGGCGGATTCGTGTCCTCACCCGTTCACGCCTCCGTGTCGGGAACGGTGACGAAAATAGAGGAATATATGCGGACCGACGGCAGAAGTGTGACCGCCATCCGCATTGAGAACGATTTTGAAAACGCCGTGTCCGAGGAGGTCGTGCCTCCTACCGTCACCGATCTTAACGGGCTTCTCTCGGCGGTGGCCGCATCGGGTCTGGTGGGTCTTGGCGGTGCCGGCTTCCCCACGCACGTCAAGCTTGCCGCTCTCAAAAACGGCAGCATTGACACGCTGGTGGTCAACGGCGCGGAGTGCGAGCCCTACATCACCTCCGATACGCGTACCATGTTAGAGAAGGGGGAGCATATCCGCTATGCGGTAGACGTTCTGCGCAAGCACACGCCCTCCTTGAAGCAGGTCATCTTCGGCATCGAAAAGAACAAGCCCACCGCTATCGCAAGCATTCGTGCCCTGTTTGAAGGCGACGAGGCCGTCAAGGTGAAAAAGCTTCCCTCCCTGTATCCGCAGGGTGCGGAGAAGGTGTTGATCGCCAACACGGTGAAGCGCGTAGTGCCCGAGGGCAAGCTTCCTGCCGACGTAGGAGTGGTGGTGATGAACGTCACCTCTCTCGCCTTCCTCGGTGCTTACTTAAAAACGGGTATGCCCTTGACGGAAAAGACCTTGACCCTTGACGGCTCTGCCGTCACCGAGCCCAAGAACCTGACCGTTCCCATCGGCACGCCTCTTTCCGAGGTGATCGCGCTGGGCGGTGTATCCGAGGAGGCGAGCGTGAAGGTGCTTTACGGCGGCCCTATGATGGGCTCTGCCGTTTGCTCCACCGACGAGCCTGTGCTGAAAAACACAAACGCCGTCACCGTCCTGCTTGAGGCGGACACCGTTCCGAAGAAGCCTACCCCCTGCTTGCATTGCGGCAAATGCGCAACGGCTTGTCCGCACGGCCTGATCCCCACTCGCTTCTCGGAAGCCCTGAACCTTGCCGACAAGGACAGACGCTACGGTATGCTTGAGGAAGAAAAGATCAACCTTTGCATCGAATGCGGCTGCTGCTCCTTCGTGTGTCCCGCCCGTCGTCCCCTGGTCCAGAACAACCGCTTGGCCAAGGGCGAGCTCCGCGACCACAAGGCCCACACCGCCACGTTACAAAAATAAGGAGGCAACCGTGAAAAAGCTTATCATATCCTCATCCCCCCATATTCACAGCGGCGCCTCGACCCGTCGTATCATGCTGGACGTGCTGATCGCCTTAGTCCCCGCTTCCGTGGCGGCCGTATGGCTCTTCGGCCTTCGCGCCCTTCTCATTCTCGCCGTGACCACCGCCTCCGCAGTGGTGGCAGAGCTTCTTTTCTGCCTTCTCGCGAAAAAGGAGATCACGGTGGGCGACCTGAGTGCCGCTGTCACAGGCCTTATTCTGGCCTTGAATCTCCCTCGAACCGTTACCGTTTGGCAATGCGTGGTTGGCGCGTTCTTTGCCATTCTGGTGGTAAAATGTCTGTTTGGCGGTATCGGCTGTAACTTTGCGAACCCTGCCGTTACCTCTCGTATCTTCCTTCTTCTCGCCTTTACCGCCACCGCATCGGGTGGCGTGTGGCCCAAGAATGCCGACGCTACGCTGGTGACGGGCGCGACTCCCCTTGCGACGATGCAAGCGGGAAGCGGCGTTCTTCCCTCTCTCACCGATATGCTTCTCGGCTTGCGCGGCGGTGCCATCGGCGAGACCTGCGTCATTGCCATCCTCGCGGGCTTTGTGTATCTGCTCGTGCGCCGCGTGATCAGCTGGCACACCCCCACGGTGTTCGTGGGCACCGTGTTCCTTCTTTCCCTGATCATCACCGCCGACCCCTACCTTGCCTTGATGCAGGTGCTGTCGGGCGGCCTTCTGTTCGGTGCCGTGTTTATGGCCACTGACTACGTGACCACCCCCATCAACCGTGGCGGCAAGCTTGTGTTTGCCCTTGGATGCGGTATCATCACCGTGCTGATCCGCTTCTACGGCTCCTATCCCGAGGGTGTGTCCTTCGCTATTCTGTTTATGAACATTCTCACTCCCTACATTGAAAAGTGGACCAGAAGAAAGCCTTTGGGAGGTGCGAAAGCCTGATGAAAATTACGAAAGAACGCGCAATGCCCGCCGTGGTGCTGGGTGTCATCTGTCTTGCGGTGGCGCTGGTGATCGCGGTGGTCAATCTGTTCACCGCGCCCGAGATCGAGCGCGCGAAAAAGGAAGCCATTTCGGAATCTCTGCGCATCGTCATGCCGAACGGTCTGTTTGGCGAGAGCATGCCCCTTGACGGCATGCCCGAAACCGTAACGGGCATTTACAAGGACGAAAACGGCGGCGGTCACGTGGTGACCCTCTCCACGACCAAAGGCTACACGGGAAAGCCCATTGCCCTGACTGTGGGCGTTGACAACGACGGTAAGATCACGGGTGCCGTGATCACCGCCACGGAGGAGACCAAGGACACCGACAAGGTGGCCGACCTCGTCGCGGGCTTCAAGGACAAGGATGCCGCCGGTGTGGACGGCACTGCCTTGATCTCGGGTGCTACCTACTCCTCTCGCGCGGTGAAAAACGCCGTGCACGACGCTTTGGTCGCGTTGGGCTATGCCAAGGCGGACACGGAGAACGCTCCCGCTACCGACAACGGCGGCGTACCCACCCTGAGCCGCGACGAGCTTTACGCCCGCGCGCTTGCCATGGTGGAGGGTGCTACCGCGCTGACACGCGTCAGTGTGGAGGGGCTTCCCGCCACCGCCAAGGCGGTATACCGTGACGAAGCAAGCGGCGCATACGTGCTGTATCTCGTCACCCGTACCGATTGGGTCCCTACCGAAACCGAGGGTCTGGTGCTGGTCAGCAAAAACGGCACCATTGAAAAGGTGGATATGATCAACTGGGTGGTGGGTCACGGTGTAGACTACACCCCCGAATATATCCAAAGCTTTATCGGCAAGAACAAGGAGACGGTCGGTCACGTGGAGCTGGTGGCAGAGGCCACCCGTACGGCGGACAACTTTGCCACCGCCGTGGACGGCACGCTTGAGGTGCTGTTCCCCGTTCCCACCTACCGCTACGTGGGTCTTACCGCCCTCACGCTTGTGGTGATCCTTGCCGCAGTCGGCATTGTACTGAAGAAAAGGAGGGGCTTCTGATGAAAAAAATGAAGAATAAAAAGCTGGGCATCCTGCTGAGCGGCATCATTGCGGAAAACCCCGTCCTGATCCTGGTGCTGGGCACCTGTCCTACCTTGGCCACTACCACGAGCTTGGTCTCCGCTCTTTCCATGGGCGTAGCCGCCATGCTGGTCTTGATCTGCTCCAACGCGGTGATCTCTCTGCTCCGCAAGGTCATTCCCGATACGGTGCGAATCCCCTGCTACATCGTGGTGATCGCCGGCTTTGTGACAGCCGTTCAGCTGCTCCTGCAGGCCTGTCTTCCCGACATTTACGACATGCTGGGCGTTTACCTTGCCCTGATCGTGGTCAACTGCATCATCCTCGGCCGTGCCGAGATGTTCGCGAGAAAAAATCCCGTCCTTGACTCCGTTCTTGACGGTCTTGGCATGGGCCTCGGCTTCCTGGTCGCCTTGCTTTTGATGGCCCTCATCCGTGAGGTTCTGGGCGCGGGCGCCTTCTTTGGCACCCCGATCCCCTTTATGGAAAAGGTGAAGATCCCGATTTTGGTGCAAGCCCCCGGAGGCTACTTGGTGTTCGGTCTTATGATCGCCTTAATGAACAAGCTGACCGAGAAAAAGGGTGGCGTAAAGAAAAAGCATTTCCGTTGTGAGGGCTGTCCCTCTGCCGCCGCTTGCCTCGGCGAGTGCGGCACGGAGAAGAAGGAGGACGCGCAATGATAAAGGAGCTCATCCTCGTTCTGATGGCGGGTGTGCTGATCAACAACTACGTGTTACAGCAGTTCCTCGGCATCTGTCCCTTTCTCGGTGTTTCCAAGCGTTTCTCTCAGGCAAGCGGTATGGGCATTGCCGTTACCTTCGTTATGCTGTGCGCTACGGCGGTGACCTATCCCATCTACACCTACGTTTTGGCGCCCTTGGGTCTTGCCTACCTGCAAGTCATCGTCTTTATTTTGGTGATCGCCGCCCTCGTGCAATTCGTGGAGATCGTCTTAAAGCGCTTCCTCCCCTCTCTGTTTAAGGCGTTGGGCGTGTATCTCCCCCTCATCACCACCAACTGTGCCGTCCTCGGTGTGACCATCAACAACATCACCGACGGCTACAATTTCCTGTTTTCGATGGTATCCTCTCTGGGCGTAGGCCTGGGCTTCCTGCTGGCCATGGTGCTCTTTGCGGGCGTTCGCTCTCGCATCGGGGACTGTCCCCACGCCCCCAAGGCGTTCAGAGGTCTTCCCACCACGTTAATTGCCGCCTCCATCGTGGCCCTTGCCTTCTTCGGCTTTTCGGGCGTGGTGGAAGGCTTGCTCGCGTAAAGGAGGCGTCACGATGGATATTTTAATTCCTACCTTGATCCTTCTGGGACTTGCCATTCTGTGCGCCGTTCTTCTGACGGTCGCCTCTATCTTCTTCGGCGTAAAGGAAAACGAAACGGAAAAGGCCGTCCGCGATTGCTTGCCCGGCGCAAACTGCGGTGCTTGCGGCTACAACGGCTGTGACAGCTACGCCAAGGCCTTGGCCGCCGACCCCTCGGTGCCGACCAACCTTTGCATTCCCGGCGGTGACAAAACAGCCGCCGCCATAGCGGAGATCCTCGGAACCGAGGCGCAGGACGTGAAGGAAATGGTGGCCTTCGTGGCCTGCAACGGCACCTGCGGTGCTGTTGACAAAAAGTACGATTACAGAGGACAAACCACCTGCCGCACCGCCAACATGAGCTACTCGGGCGACCGCTATTGCACCTTCGCCTGCCTCGGCTATGGCGATTGCGCCTTGGCCTGTCCCGAGGACGCCATCTCTGTGGAAAGCGGCGTGGCGAGAGTCGATTCCAAGAAGTGCATCGGCTGTGGCATTTGTACCCGTACCTGCCCCAACAGCATCATTCAGCTGGTACCCGACACGGCGCGCGTGGCGGTGGAATGCTCCAGCCACAACAAGGGTGCCATCACCAGAAGGTTTTGCGAAAACGGTTGTATCGGCTGTAAGAAGTGCGAAAAGACCTGTCCGCACGGTGCCATCACCGTAACCGACAATCTGGCGCGTGTGAATTACGAGCTTTGCACCGGCTGCGGCGAATGCGCAAAGGTCTGCCCCGTAGGCTGTATCCACGAGGGCGACTTCGTTTGCGGTGCCCACTGAGCCATGAACAAGCAACAAAGAAAGGTCGCGCCTCTGCGGCGCGACCTTTATCTCATTCTTGCCCTGCTTTTTCTGTCCGCCCTCTTGCTTCTCGCCCTTTTTCTCGGCAGAGAGACGGGCGAACGGATACAGGTCACGGTAAACGGTGTACGGGTGGGAGAATATTCTCTCACCGAAAACGCGGTCTACCCCTTGAACGGCGGCACAAATCTTTTGGTGATCGAGGACGGCGCGGCCTACATGAAGGAGGCGGATTGCCCCGACCGTACCTGTCTGCGCGTGGGTCGCGTGCGCCACACGGGAGAACGGATCGTTTGCCTACCGCACGGCATCACCGTAACGGTGGTGGGAGGGGAGGAAACCGACCTGACGGTGTAAGACTATGAAAACAAAAAAATTAGTGTTATTGGCCGCCACCGCGGCGGTGGCCATGGTGCTTTCCTTTGTAGAAAGCCAGATCCCGCCCTTGGTAGCCATTCCCGGTGTCAAGGTGGGTCTTGCCAACGTAGCCGTGATCTTCGCCCTGTACCGCTTCGGCATAAAGGAGGCGGTGGGCGTCTCTCTTTTGCGCGTTTTGATGGTCTCACTCCTGTTTGGCAACCCCTCCTCCTTCCTTTATAGCCTGTGCGGCGCGGTCTTATCCTTAACGGTCATGAGTCTTCTCTGCCGTTTCTCGATTTTTTCCGCCGTGGGCGTCAGCATATCGGGGGGCGTGTGTCACAATCTGGGTCAGATCCTCGTGGCTTGCCTTGTGACGAAAACGAATCTTCTTTCCGTTTACTTTCCCTTCCTGCTTTTGGCGGGCACGTTGTCCGGCATCGCGATCGGGCTTGCAGGGGCTTTGCTCGTCAAGCGCATTCCCAAATGAAAAAGCTGTGAGAAAACTCACAGCTTTTTTGCTTTTGTAAATAACTGTTTACTTTTTCCAGGTTGCGGGGCTGAACAGGAGGAGCATGGGAAACAGCTCCAAGCGACCCGCCAGCATGGTAAAGGACAGAACGTATTTGGAGAAGTCCGACCAAAAGCCGAAGTTTTCCATAGGGCCTACCATAGAAAGACCCGGTCCCACGTTGTTAATGGTGGTGCTTACGGCGGTAAAGTTGGTCACAAGATCGTGCCCCTCCAGCGACAGAAGGATCAGCGCGCCAACGAACAGCGCGACGTAGGCCGCCATGTAGGCAAACACCGAACGAATGACCAAGGGCTCCACGGCCTTTCCGTCCACCGTGGTCTTTTTCACCTGCTTGGGGTGAAGCATCAGGCTTATTTCCGTTTTCAGCGCGCGGAAGAAGATCAAAAGACGGGAGATCTTAATGCCGCCGCCCGTGCTTCCCGCGCAAGCACCGACAAAGATCAGGATCACAAGGATCGTGCAGGAAAGACTCGGCCAATAGTTAAAGTCGGCGGTAGCAAAGCCGGTGGTTGAAATGATAGAGGAGACCTGGAAGAGGGCGTGGCGCAGGGTGGCACCGAAGCTGCCATAATCCTTTCCCATCGCAAAAAGGTTTGCGGTGATCCCCGCCGTCGCGGCCAACGTGATCACGGCAAAAATACGAAATTCTGTGTTAAAGGCTTCCTTTAGTCTTCCCTTTCCGACCAGATAATAAGAAGAAAAGCTGACGGAAAAAAGGAGCATAAAGATAGCCGTGACCGTTTGCACGTAGGGAGAATAGAGAGAAAAGCCCGAGCTTTTTACGGAGAAGCCTCCCGTTCCGCCCGTGCTGAAGGCGATATTCAAGGCCTCAAAGGCGGTAAGCGCGGGGTCGAAGAGCAGGAGCAAAAATTGGGCGAGGGTAAAGCCGACGTAAATAGAGTAAAGCAAAAGTGCCGTGGTGCGCACGCGCGGCACCAGCTTGCTCACGGAGGGGCCGGGGCTCTCCGCTCTCATAATATGCATATTGCGGCCGCCACTGAGGGGCAGAAAGGCCATAATAAATACCAAGACGCCCATGCCGCCGATCCATTGCGAGAAGGAACGCCAGATCAGCATACAGTGTGAAAGTGCCTCTACGTCGGAAAGGATGCTGGCACCCGTGGTGGTGAAGCCCGAGACCATTTCAAAAAAGGCATCCGCAAAAGAAGGGATCTCCCCCGAGAAGAGGAAGGGCAAGCAACCGAAAAGACTGAGAAGGATCCAACTGAGGGATACGATCACAAAGCCCTCCTTGGCGTAAAGCGCGGTGTTTTTCGTTTTTCGCCAGACGAAAAGACCGCCCACGACCGCCAATATTCCCATGGTCAGCAGGAAGGAAAGTCCGCTTTTTTCTCCATACACCAGGGCGGTGATCAGAGGGATCGCCATAAAGGCCGCCTCAAAGAGCAAGATCCACCCCAGCGTGTATTTTATCATTCTATAATTCATACCACACCTGTAAAAGTGAATTTACGCCAAAATGTCGGCAATATCATGCACGGCCGCCGCCTCGGAGACGATGACCACGGAGTCGCCTGCCTCAATGGTATCGTGGCCGCGAGGGATAATGACCTTCGCGCCGCGCAAAACGGCGGCGATCAGGATGTTTTTCTTGAAGGTCAGCGTAGAGAGCGGCTTGCCGATCAGGGGCGCGTTTTCCTTGACGATAAACTCGGTGGCCTCCACCTTGTCCTTTATCACGCTGTAAAGCGTCTCCATGTCGCTTCCCACCGTGCTTTTCATGGCACGCACGTGGCGAAGGATGATATCGGCGGTGATGATTTCGGGGTACACCACCGTATCAAGGTCTAAATGTCGGATCACGTCGTCGTAATCGGTACGGTTGATCTCGGTAACCACCTTGCCGCCCGTGATCTCCTTGGCGTAGAGGGAGAGGAGAATGTTTTCCTCGTCCTTTTTGGTCAACGCCACGAAAGCACCCGCGCTTGCCAAGCCCTCCTCAAGGAGCATCTCCTTGTCAAAGGTATCGCTCTTGATCACGCAAGCCTCAGGGAAGGCATCCGTCAGACGGGAGCAGGTCTGCTCACAGCTTTCGATGATCTTCACCGAAATGCCCGTTTTTTGCAAGGCGGCGCAAAGATAGCTGGAAATCGCACCGCCGCCGAGAAGCATAGCGTCCTTGACGCCGTGGGTCTTGTATTTGATCTTGGCAAAAAATTCATTCACGTGCTTCGGAGAAGCAACGAGAGAGATCACATCCTTGCCCGCGAAGACGAAATCACCGTTGACGATATAAGCCTCATCCTCTCGCTCTACCGTGCAAAAGAGGATGTCGCATTTCAGCTTCATGACCACGTCCTTGACCGCCATGCCTACCAAGGCACTGTTCTCGGGCAAGCGGAACTTCAAAAGCTCCACGCGGTTTTTGGCAAAGGTATCGATCTTGATGGCTGAGGGGAAACGCAAAATGCGCGCGATCTCCTCCGCAGTCGCTTGCTCGGGGTTGATGACCATAGCAAGCCCCAGGACGTCCTTGAGATAGGAGGCTTCCGCGCTGTATTCGGGGCTTCGCACTCGCGCGATAGTCTCACAGTGTCCGTTCATTTTGGCCACCATACAGCAAAGAAGGTTCAACTCGTCCGAGCCCGTGACGGCAATCAGAAGATCCGCCTCGTTCACACCGGCCTCCATCTGCACCGAATGGGTAGCACCGTTGCCTACCACACCCATTACGTCGCATTTTGCCGACACATCGGCCACGATATCGGCTTGCATATCCACGACGGTAATGTCGTTCCCCTCTTCATTCAGCTCCATAGCCAGGGTTTCGCCCACCTTGCCACAGCCTACGATAATAATATTCATTCTCGCACCTTTCCGCGCTACGCGCGACACAAAGATTATTTCTACGTTACATATGATTATACACCAAAATGCGGAAAATAGCAATAGGAAAAAGAAAAAACGGTGCATGCGCGCCGTTTCTTCATCAAAACACGTAATAGATCGCCAAATCGCAAAGCAAAACGGCAAGACAAGAAAACGCCGCAACCGTCAAAAGGCTCTTGCGGAAGTAGGAAAGCACCACCGCCACGAGAAAGCCGAGAATGGCGGAGACGAGAGAGCCTGTGGCATAGAAGATGGCGGGCACCGTCATAACGGCAAGCACCGCGTAGGGCATATAATAAAGGAAGGAGAGCAAAAAGCGGTTTTTGATCTTCCTCTTGACCAGTGCCAGGGGGAGCATACGGATAAGGTAGGTCACTCCTGCCATCACGAGCAGGTAGATGAGAAAAGCAGGTCGCAGTTGCATCAGCGTCTCCTTTCTTTATTTTGTAAATGTTTCTTTGCAAATCAAGAGTTTTCTTCTGTTTTCTCCTCGGGGATCGGTCGGATGAGCGCAAACAACGCGCTGGCGATCACAGAGCAAATGATGATGACGAAGCCCGCCGACACGCGGGAGAGAGCGGGAATATAATAGAAGGCACAGCTGAGCGCGATGGCAAGCAGAACGCAAAGAGCGGTGGGTCGGTGATCTCGCATGGGGGGCACCACGATGGCGATCAGCATACCGTAAATGGCAACACCGAGAGCGGTGGTCACCACGGCGGGGAGTATATTGCCCGCCACAGCCCCAAGGAGCGTACCGCCCGCCCAACCGAGATAGGGGACGAGGATGAGACCGTACATATACTGCTTTGACACCTCGCTCGGCTGAGAGACAGAGACGGCGAACACCTCGTCGGTGACGCCGAAGCCGATAAAGAAGCGGTCGAGAAGCCTTACCTTACCGTCCAGCCGTTGAGAAAGCGAAACGGACATGAGAGCGTAGCGCAGATTGATAAAGAGCTGTGTGGAGGCAAGCTCAATGAGGCCGCCGCCCCCCACGATGATGGGGACACCTGCCAGCTGACCCGCCGAGGTCATGTTGAACATGGAGATAAAGACGGTCTCAAGAATACTGAGCCCCTGTCCCACGGCGAAAATACCAAAGGAAAAGGAAACGGCGAGATACCCAAGGCAAATGGGCACACCGTGAAGCATACCTTTTACGAGATCCTTGCTTTTCATCGTCCTCTCCTTTCCTCATTTTTCTCCGCGCAGGGCTTTGTTTTTTTCATACCCCTGTATTGTACATCAATCGAAGCGAAAAGTCAAGATGCAAGTAAAATTTGTTGACTTTTGTTTTTGTTCCACGATGTAATGCGGCACAAAAAACGCCCGTTGCCAACCAACGGTTAGCAACGGGAGAGTTCTTATTTTAAAAGAGGCTTGACCGCCTCCGTCATCTCGGCCATTTTTTCAGGAATGTCGATGGCTTGAGGACATTTCGTGGCGCATGCGCCGCACGCCACGCAATCCATAAAGGAGGGCGCCTCCCCCTTGGCGGTGTGCTTCAGCTTGTGTGCGCCGTCAAGACGGTAGGCGTTGTATCGCTCAAGCATCACGGGAATGTCGATCCCGACAGGGCAATCGTCCACGCAATAGCGGCAAGCGGTACAGGGAACGGAAATGTCCGCGCGGAACATTTCCACCGCCTGAAACAGAGTGGTCACCTCGCCCTCCGTCAAATAAGGGAGAGAGGAGGAGAAGGTGGCGATGTTCTCGCGGAGCTGTTCTTCGTTCGACATACCCGACAGGACGACCTGCACACCTTCAAGACCCGCCACGTAGCGAAGTGCCCAAGCGGGAATGGAAAGATCGGGACGTGCGGCACGGAGATAGGCATCTGCTCTATCGTTGAGGTGGGCCAGTCGGCCGCCACGGACGGGCTCCATGACCATAATGGGAATATCCCTCTCGCGCAAGATGTCATACTGCTCTCCCGCGCGGGTGAGGGTGTAGTCAAGATAATTGAGCTGGATCTGGGCAAAGTCCCACTCGTGAACATCCGCAAAGCGGCGCAGACCCTCGGGGGTGGCGTGAGAGGAAAAGCCGAGATAGGTGATACGCCCTAATGCTCTCTGCTCTTCAAAATAATCGATACAGCCCGACGAGAGATACTCATCCACCGTATTGTCCATCACCGAATGGACGAGATAAAAGTCGATGTGATCGGTGCCGAGGCGACGAAGCTGCTCCTCAAACACCTGACGGTAATCGGGGCCGCAAAAGCCGATGTGATACTTATCGGCAAGATAGAAGCTGTCTCTCGGATAACGGGCGACCAGTGCCTCGCCGAGAAAAGCCTCGCTCTCTCCGCCGTGATATATATACGCGGTATCAAAATAATTGATCCCCTCAGCCATAGCCACGTCCACGAGATGGGTGGCGGCGGCGCGGTCAATAACCGTCCTCTCCCCCTCCGTTTTCGTCGGCAAGCGCATATTGCCAAGCCCCAGAGCGGACAGGCTGACGGGTGCCCCATGGCGGGGTGTGAACAGCTTTTTATTCATAACGCTCTCCCTTGAAGTTTTTTCCGATTCTTATTCTTACTATATTATAACTTTTTCCCGTTTCCTTGTCAAGGGGTGAGGCAAAATGCTTGACAAAGCGGATGAAAAGAGGTATAATAAGGAAAAACCGAACCACACTCGGAGGAAGTTTATCATGGACTTTATACACGGTCTGTTTTTTGCACTTTCCGTTTGCGCCCTGATCCTTGCGGCCTTTGCCGCCTACAAGCAGGGTAAACGCTACATCAGCTCACGCATTCTGACCCCACACCGCACGCTGTGCGCGGGGCTTTTTGTCTCTGCTCTGCTTTTCTTCATGCCCCTCTATTGGGACACCTTTGCGGGCTATCCCGACGTCTTTCCCCGTATACTCAAAACTCTTCTGATCTCTGCCCATCATACCATTCGTCTGTTCGTCATCGACAGCGATTTCGATTGGATCCGCGATCTTTCCTTGGCATTTTCCGCTCCTTTGTCCGCGCTGTTCTCCTGCTTTGGAGCGATCCTGTTTATTCTCGCCCCCGTAATGACCTTCGGCTTCATCCTCTCCTTCTTCCAGAACTTTGACGCTTACAGAAGGCTGTTCTTCCATCCCTTTGCGGACGTGTACGTATTTTCCGAGCTGAGCGAGCGTTCCTTGGCCCTTGCCACGGACGTGAAGAAGAACCACAAGCTGGCACTCAAAGGCCTCACCGAAGCCAAGGCGGCTGTGAAGGATAAAAAGCAGCTTTTGCGTGAGGCAAAAAAGCAAAAGAACGAAGAGACGGTAAAGGAGGCACTTGCCGCGCTGAAGGCGGCCAAGGAAGCCCTTGCCGAGGCACAGCGCGTTTATAAAAACGCGCCGAGGAAATACAAAGAGACGAAGCAAGCATACGAAAACGCGGAGGCACTGTACAAGAAGAACGAGACGGTATTCCGCGAAAAGAGACACATCCACACCGCGTTGGAGGCCGCGCAAAAGGAAAAGACCGAAAAGGAGCTTCCCATCACCGACGAGGAAAAGAGGGCTCTTGAGGAAGCCGCCGTCGCACGCGACGAGGCGAAGGCAGCCTTTGAGCAAGCCAAGAGGGAGCGCAACGCGGCGCAAAAGGCCTTCTACGAGGCCGAAAAGAATCACAAGGACGTAATGATCCTCTTTGCCGACGTATTCGAGCAAAACACCGAGGAAAGCTACGAGGTCTTGGAAAAAGCCAAGGGGCTTGGCGCGCTATGCTTTAAGAAGGACGTGCTGTCCCTCCGTCTGCGCAACCGCAGCAAAAAAAGCAACCTTCGTTTCTTTCTGATCGCCGAGGCGGAGGAGGAGAACCTAAAGCAAGCCATGGCAATTGCCAAGGACCCGCTTTATAAGGAAAAGGATACTCTTTGTCTCTACGTTTTCTCTACGGGCGTGGCGGGAGAGCTTTTGCTCAGTAACTTGGCCGACACCAAGGCGCAGGTGCGCCGCGTGGAGGCCGCTCGCTCCCTGATCACCTACACGCTGGATCAAAAGGGCGGTCAGCTCTTTGACAACGCCACCGATACCGACACCGACGAAAAGCTCATCTCCGTTCTGGTCGTGGGCGTTGGTGCCCAGGGAACGGAGATGATCAAGGCACTCTCCTGGTACTGTCAGATGGACGGATACCGCATCGAGATCAACGCCTTTGACCGAGATCCCCTGGCGGAGGAAAAGTTCGCCCTGAAATGTCCCGAGCTTTACAGCCCCAAGTACAACGGCATTTACGTAGACGGTGAGGCGAAATGCAAGATCAAGATCCATGCGGGCGTCTCCACCGACAGCATCTCCTTTGCGGAAAACATCAAAAAATACAAGGATGCCACCTACATTTTCGTCTCTCAGGGCTCGGACGACAACAACATCCGCGCCGCCCTCTCCTTGCGCATTCTTTTCGCCCGTATGAAAAAGGATCCCGTCATTCAGGCGGTCGTATATAACAGCGACACCAAGGCGGCCTTGCAGGATGCCAAAAACGCCGACGGTGTTCCATACAAGCTGGATCTGATCGGAGACCTTAACGAGCTATACTCCGAGGCGGTCATCATCAACTCGGAGCTTGAGCAGGAGGCCGCCGATATTCACTGCAAGTACATCAGCGGCGACCTGACCGAGGAGGAGCATTTGCGCAATCTCTTCCGCTACGAGTACAACTTCCGTTCCTCCCTTGCCTCCGCTCTCCACGGCAGACTCCGCCGCAAGAGAGGTGTCTTGGGCGCGAACAAGGCGGAGAGCGAGCTGACACCGGAGGAAAGAGACGCCATCGAGCGCATCGAGCATCGCCGTTGGAACGCTTACATGAGAGCCGAGGGCTTCGTGTACAGTGGCTCTCCCGACAAAAAGAGCCGCAACAACCTGGCCAAAATGCACCACAATCTCGTTCCCTTCGACGTGCTTTCCGAGGAGGACAAGCGCAAGGATAGCCGCGTGGCGACGAAGTAAAGAGGCCATAGCAATCAAAAGCAATCGAAAAGCCCGATTCCTTAGCGTGTTATCCTTAACGGAGAACACGCAATGAATTGCAACCTTGCGGTTGCGTGAATTGAAAGCTCTCGCTTTCATGAATTGCCTGCGGCATGAATTGTGCCTTACGGCACATTGGTTGCAATTCAATTCATGGAGGA